>CAZBSJ010000007.1:0-15351 GCA_964494165.1 uncultured Nitrospiraceae bacterium | reverse complement strand
GTCGCAGAACTTTCTTTAAAACTTGCGCTGAATCTGCTGGCTGAGGTAGAGGCAAAGATTGACTCAGGGGTGTTAGCTCCTGTTGAGATTTACAAGGCAGAGGCAGAAGCTTCTTTAAGAGAAGAGGCTCTCCTGAAAGCTAAAAAAAACGTTTTTGATTCAGAAGACAAATTAAGAGCTGTTATGAACCTGAAGGACTGGTCCAGCGAAATTATACCTATTGAAAAGACACCCCACCCCCCGACAGATATCGAACCTGTTGAAGAAGCAATAAGCACTGCTTTCAGCAACAGAAGAGATTACAAGCAGGCATTACTCGAATATCAGAACAAAGAAATCCTTAAAAGATACTATGACAACCAGAGGTATCCTGATCTCAACATTTCAGGCTCTGCCGGATTGAATGCACTTAACGGAACATACAGAAAAGCAATCGATGATTTAGGATCGAGGGATAACTATTCGTGGCAGTTCGGGATTTCCCTTACAATTCCGATCGGCAACCGCGCAGCAGAGGGAAACTATATTAAGGCAAAGAACGAAGAAGAAAAATCAGGGATTGCCTTAAAGCTCATAGAGCAAAAGATTACGATCGAGACAAGAGAGGCATACAGATCTGTACAGCTTGCAATGGAAACGATTAAGGCGTCAAAGAAGACCAGGATAGCTGCTGAAAAAAGACTTGAGGCTGAAGAGGCCAGATTTAAAGTTGGGATGGCAACGTTAAACGACGTGCTTAAGTTTCAGGAAGAATACACAGATGCCTTATCATCAGAGAAAAGGGCTGAAATCGATTATGCTGTTGCTTCAATCGAACTCGAAAAAACCAAGGGGACATTAGGATTATGATTAAAAAGATAATATTCATCTCTCTGTCTGTTATAGCGGCAGCTATCGCATTTTTTTTTATTTTCAGGAATCAGGAACAGATAAAATACCGGACAGTAAAGGTTATTAAAGGTGACCTAACCCCTTCTGTATCCGCAACAGGCAGGGTAATTCCTGCAATATCAGTCAATGTAGGTTCCCAGATTACAGGGACGATAAAAAAAATACATGTTGATTTTAATGACAGGGTTAAGAAAGAGCAACTGTTGATTGAGCTTGATAAGGACATATATCGTGCCAGAGTTTTGGAGGCAGAGGCTAATGTTGAATCAGCTAGGGCACAGCTTGATAAGGCAAAGGCTGAACTCGCAAATCAGGAAGCAGATTATAACCGTATTAAAGATTTATTCGATAAGGGGTTTATTTCCAAGAGCGAATATGACACAGCAGTATACAGTTTTGAATCCGGCAAAGCCTTATTTGAGGCTGCAAACAGCAGTCTAAAAAATGCCCAAGCTAATCTGGACATTGCCAGGGCAAATCTGGACAAGACCATAATAAGATCTCCTATAAATGGAATTGTACTATCCCTTGACGTTGAAGAGGGACAGACTGTATCAGCAAGCCTCCAGGCCCCCACCCTGCTCTCTGTCGGGAATCTGAATGAGATGGAGATACATGTGTCCGTAGACGAAGCAGACGTGGGCAGGGTCAGGGAAGGCAAAAAAGTTGCCTTTTACGTTGATTCTTATCCTGATAAAGAATTTGATGGTTCAGTCCACAAGATACATTATTCAGCTAAAATCGAACAAAACGTTGTCACATACAACACAATCATTAAGGTCAGAAATGATGATCTCCTCTTAAGGCCGGGAATGACCGCAAACGTAAAGATAATAATAGATACGAAAAAAGATGTCCTCCTCATACCGAATAAAACACTAAGGGTCAGATTTCCTGATGAAACGCCTGTAAAAGGTCCTTCTGTTTGGATTTTGCAGAACAACAAACCTGTTAAGAAAGCTGTTAAACTCGGGCTTAGCGACAATGATAACACAGAGGTTACGGACGGACTTAAGGAAGGTGACCTTGTAATCATTGAGTCGCCTCAGACAAAAGAAAAAAGAAGCATACCATTTGGCGGACGCATATGACAACAACGCTTGAAATGGCCCTGCTTTCTCTCAGGTCAAATAAGATGAGAGCAGTGCTTACAATACTCGGCGTGGTAATAGGAGTAGCTGCAGTGCTCTCAATGGTCGCCATTGCAGAAGGCACCAACAGAAGAATAAAAAAAGAGATAAAAAGCATCGGCTCAAACCTTCTCCTGATACTTCCGGGAGCGTCAACAGCAGGAGGTGTAAGAATGGGTTCAGGAGGTGTAACAACTCTGGTTTATGATGACAGCTTAGCTGTTGAGAAACTCGATTCAGTGCTCAGCGCCTCGCCTACTGTAAGAAAGGTTTCACAGGCAATATATGGAAACCTGAACTGGACTACCTCAGTGATGGGAACATCACCTTCTTTTGAGATAGTACGGGAATGGCCTGCTAAAAACGGCCGCTACTTCACATTGCAGGAGATGGAATCCCAGGCAAAAGTCTGCGTAGTCGGGAAGACGTTGGCAGAGAACCTTTTTATTAATGAAGATCCCATTGGCAAGACCATAAGGATCAACAGACTCCCCTTTACCGTAATAGGAGTCCTTGAAGAAAAAGGTTCATCTCCACAGGGACAGGACCAGGATGATGTCGTCATTATTCCTCTGTATACTGCACAGAGAAAACTCCTCGGCATAACTCACATCAGCGCACTCCTCGTAAAATCCAAGGACGGGAGGCTCGATGAAGCTCAGAAAGACATAGAACTTCTGTTAAGACAGCGCCACAGAATACCGGAAAGGGAAGAGAACGATTTTTCAATAAGAAACCTTGCAGAAATACTTGAGAGGGTAAAAGCCACTTCCAATGTAATGGGATTTATGCTTGGCGCAGTAGCATCTGTTTCTTTGATAGTTGGCGGTATAGGGATAATGAATATAATGCTGGTGTCAGTCACTGAACGTATAAGAGAGATAGGACTTCGAAGGGCATTGGGAGCAAGGAGTTCGGACATTAAGAAGCAGTTTATTATAGAATCTCTCGTATTGTGCATATTTGGCGGCCTGCTCGGGATATTTATCGGAGTTATATCCATTTTAGTCTTGTCTTATTTCGGAGGATGGGAATTTGCGCTCCCGCTATGGTCGTTGTTTTTAGCCTTCTTTTTTTCGATAGTCGTAGGTTTAATCTTCGGCCTCTATCCGGCAAGCAAGGCAGCAAAGATAGAACCGATTATTGCTTTAAAATACGAATGATTAATCTAGATACGCCTCTTCAGGGTTAATCTGCATTGTGCGGAAAATCTGTTATAATTAAAAAAAGCCGTTAAAGTAAATCTTAATAATATAGCCTTAATCAATGAATAGCTTGATAAGGTTTTCTGTTGAGTTAACAGGAGGTATTAAAATGTTAATGCCATCAGTAGATTTTGATCTCTGCGTTGGCTGCGGAGCCTGCGCAGAGTTATGTCCTGAGGTCTTTCAATTAAGAGATGATAAGGCTTGGGTAATTGGATTGGAAAAATGCAATACATGCAATTGCCAGGAAGCAGCTGACATCTGCCCTGTTCAGGCAATAACCATTTCTGAAGGATAACAATGAAGACAATAGCTTTTCTTGGCAGTCCAAGGAAAGACGGGAATACAGAATTACTATTGAAAGAGGCTGTCAGAGGCATCGAAGGCGCAGGTTTTTCAGTTGATGTATTTAATCTTAACCTGATGAATATATCTCCATGCCAAAACTGCGGCGGCTGCGATGAGACAGGCGAATGTATCATAAAAGACGACATGGTTAAGATTTATGATGCCATAAGAAGCGCTGACAGGATAATCATTGCTTCGCCGATATTCTTTTTCGGACTTAGCGCTCAAACAAAGATTATGATAGACAGGTGCCAGAGCTTTTGGTGCGAAAAGTATCTTCTCAAAAAACCTATTCCTGAGGGCAGATACGGCAGGAAAGGACTTCTAATGGTTGTTGGCGGAATGAAAAGAGAGATAGGGGTTCAGTGTTCAGAGGCTACTGCAAAGGCATTCTTCAGGACAGTAAGCATTCCAGGGCATAGCACATTAAGTTTTTTAGGCGTTGATGCAAAAGGCGCGATTCTTAAGCATCCCTCAGCAATGACAGATGCGCACAATGCCGGAAAAGAATTAATCAAATAAATTCAGGTCTGGAGTTTTTCGTATTTCTTTATTAATTCAAGCTCTCCAAATATTTGTTTTTATTTTTTTGTGAATTACATAATTAAGATTTTTGTTAATTATGTCTTTGATTTTTTGAATACGTATGATTTATATTATGACAGATGAATAAAGAAATGCCATTAAATAGGCAGTTATTTCTTTACTCTTTTATATCAATCTTAATCATATTTCTTATACCAGCCTTCCCTTCAGCAGAAACAACAGATGCAACTCCGGACCTCACAAAACTCGAGATAGAGCAGCTCATGGAAATAGAGATAGCCACTGTTTACGGAGCTTCTAAATTTGAGCAGAAAGTTACTGAAGCCCCCTCTTCCGTAACAATTGTAACCGCGGATGATATTAAAAGATACGGATACCGCACTCTTGCTGATATATTGCGCAGTGTCAGGGGGTTTTATGTCAGTTATGATCGCAATTATCATTATGCAGGTTTGAGGGGGTTTGCGCGTCCAGGTGATTACAACACCAGATTTCTCCTGTTGGTGGATGGGCATAGGATAAATGACAATCTGTATAACCAAGCCACAATCGGAACAGAATTTATTCTGGACATCGACCTTATCGAGCGTGTTGAGATTATCCGTGGTCCAGGCTCATCTCTTTATGGAAGCAACGCCTTTTTGGGAGTTATTAATGTTATCACAAAGCGCGGCATTACATTTGGCGGCATGGAGACTTCTGCCGAAGCAGGAAGTTTCGAGACATATAAGTTCCGTGCAAGCTACGGGAATCAATTTAAGAACAAGATGGAGATGCTTGTATCAGGCTCTGCGTATGACAGCAAGGGAGATGACTTATATTTCAGTGAATTCGACAATCCTGCCACTAACAATGGGGTCGCAGAGAACAGGGATTATGACAGGTACAACAGTCTCTTCTCAACCGTATCCTTTAATAATTTTACGCTTCAGGGCGCATACAGCTACAGGAAAAAAGGCATTCCAACAGCATCCTTTGACACCATATTCAATGACCCCAGTTTGCACACAATTGATGAACGATGGTATCTTGATCTTAGATATGAACAGACATTTAATGAATACAGGGTTATGGCAAGATTATTCTATGACGGTTATTACTATACAGGTGATTACCCTTATACCGCTGCCCTCAATAAAGACTTTGGATGGGGGAAATGGTGGGGAGGCGAGTTAAAGATTACAAAAAACCTGCTGAAAATCCACAAATTAACTTTCGGCGCAGAATATACAGATAACATACGTCAGGACCAGAAGAACTATGATAAAGATCCTTATGATCTCATCCTGGATGATAAGAGAAGTTCAGACATATGGGCGATTTATCTTCAGGACGAGATTCGCATCAATCACAATATTTTACTTAACCTTGGCTTGCGCCATGACCGTTATAGCACATTCGGGGGGACCACCAATCCAAGGCTGGCTCTAATTTACAGCCCCTTTGAGAAAACAGCTTTAAAGCTTCTCTATGGCAGGGCTTTCCGTGCCCCTAATGCCTATGAGCTTTATTATGAAGATGCTGTAAATATAAAAAATAATCCTGATCTTGAACCAGAGACCATAAACACCTATGAGATGATACTGGAGCAGTATATCGGGAATAATCTCATATTATCAGCATCAGGTTTTTATTATAAAATTAAAGACCTCATCACATTCCAGACTGATCCGTCAGATCCTTCGTATGTGCAGTTTCAGAATACTGACGAAGCAGTGTCAAGAGGCATTGCGCTTGAACTCGAACACAAATGGCATAGCGGCGTTAGAGGAAAGATAATTTATACATTTCAGGAGACAAAAGACCTTCAGACTCGTGATATCCTGACTAATTCACCAAAACATCTCGCTAAATTGAACTTGCTCGTGCCATTAATAAAAGAAAAGGTCTTTTCTGGGCTTGAGATCCAGCACACCGGAAAGCGCAAAACCCTTGGAGACGATAAGACTGATGCATTCTTTGTAACCAACCTGACCCTATCCATGCAAAAACTGATAAGGGGATTAGAAGGGTCGGTCAGTGTTTACAACATCTTTGATAAACACTATAAAGACCCCGGCTCCGAAGAACATATCATGGATGCTATTGAGCAGGACGGACGGACTTTCAGGGCCAAGCTTACTTACAGGTTTTGAAAATTTACGATGAGAGCACACAAAAAACTCATACTCTCTTTCTTAATAGCGGCCGTGTTAATTTTTTCACATGCCCATGCCCAGCATCCAAAGCCTTCAGAGTATGAGGTTAAGGCGGCATTCATTTATAATTTTGCAAAATTTGTAGAGTGGCCTGCTGATATTGACAAAACAGTCACGCTATGCATTTTAGGCGATTCTCCTTTTGGCGCTGCAATCGAAGCTATTCACGGGAAGCCTGTCGGAGAAAAAAATATGGCAGTGACGCGTGTCAAATCCGATCAGCAGTTAAAAGACTGCCAGATCCTTTTCATAAGCAATTCTGAGAAGACACGAATATCCCAGGTTCTTAAAAATATTGGGAATTCAAATGTGCTGACAATAGGCGACACAGAAGGATTCGGCCATCAGGGGGTTATCATCAATTTCTATATTGAACAGGACAAAGTCCGTTTTGAGATTAATCTTGAATCATCTATCCGTGCAAACTTAAAAATCAGTTCAAAGCTCATAAAATTAGGGAAATTAATAGAATAGGAAATAAATGATTAATCGTTTGAAAAACAGGCCGATGAAACATCAGCTCATAATTATAAGCCTGCTTGCTACTTCAGTTGCGCTTGCCCTGACAGGATTAGTCTTAATAGCAGACGGCATTAACTCTTTTCGGCGTTCACTGGTAAATCATCTTACAGTTCAGGCAAAGATAATCGGCACGAATTCCACTGCCGCAATCGTTTTCAATGACCCCTCTGATGCTCACGAGACCCTGTCAGCACTTAAGGCAACTCCAAATGTCTTTCATGCTGTGATTTATACAAAGGATAACAATGTATTTGCAGAATACCACAGAAACAATATCAGGGAAAAAATACATGTCCCGGAAAATCACAAAGACGGTTACAGTTTTGGAATTAACCACCTGAGCGTCTTCCAGCAAATCTTTCTTGATAAGGAATTGATTGGCAGGATTCATATCCATTCTGATTTAAAGGAGCTTTATTATCACATTGCCAGGAATACCGGCACTATAATCTTCCTGATAGCCCTGTCTTCCTTTGTCGCCTTAGCCTTAGTTGTAAAGCTGCAGAAAACTATCACAACACCTATCATGGACCTAACAAGGCTAATGCAGACCATTTCGAAGGACAGGAACTATTCACTAAGGGCTTCGATACAAAGAAAAGACGAGATCGGGGTGCTTGCTGACGGCTTTAATGATATGTTGGAACACATCCATTCCAGAGATATAGCGCTTGAGCAATCAAATGAGCAACTCCTTAAAGAACTGAACGAACGAAAACGCGCTGAAGAGACGATTCAGTATATGGCTTATTATGACTCCCTTACAGGCCTTCCTAACCGCTCCTTATTTAATGACAGGCTGACTCAGGCCATACATCGCGCAAATAGATTCCAGAAAAAAATAGCTGTAATGTTTCTTGATCTTGACCGCTTTAAAAACATTAATGAATCTCTGGGACACACAATTGGAGACCTCCTTCTTAAAGAGATCGGCGAGCGTTTAAAAGATTCTGTTCGCAAAGAGAATACTGTCTCGCGTTACGGAGGCGATGAATTCACCATTATGTTTACAGATTTTAATGATATGCAGGACGTTGCAAAAATCGCCCAAAAAATCCTTAATATTATATCTCAAAGACTCGAACTGAAAGGCAATGAAATCTTTATTACTACAAGTATAGGAATAAGCTTATTCCCTTCTGATGGAACTGATGCAGAGACCCTTGTTAAGAATGCTGATGCCGCAATGTACGCTTCAAAAGACTACGGCAGAAATAACTTTCAGTTTTATACGTCGTCAATGAATTCTGCGATACTTGAGCGTATGACATTAGAAAACCTGCTCCGAGTGGCAGTCAAGAAAAATGAATTTATTTTGCACTATCAGCCGATACTAGATATAAAATCAAGGCTTATTACCGGTGCAGAGGCATTGGTCCGCTGGCAGCATCCGGATTTGGGCTTAATCCCGCCAGCACAATTCATTCCTATAGCAGAGGAATCCGGCCTGATTGTAATTATAGGAGAATATGTCTTGTCAAATGCCTGTTATCAGGCAAAACTTTGGCAAAAGTCAGGCTTTCCAAATTTAGATCTCAGCGTTAATCTCTCGGCAAAACAATTTAAGCAGGAAAATCTGGTTGAGATGATAAAAAGAATGTTGAACTCCACCGGGTTTGACCCAAAACTGCTTAAGCTGGAAATCACTGAAAGCACGATTATGGGAGACGTTGCCAAAATCAGTGATATTCTTAACAAACTGCATGCTATCGGCATTAGATTATCTATCGATGATTTTGGAACTGGCTATTCTTCCTTAAGCTATTTAAAGACCTTTCCGATTGATGCGATTAAGATTGATCGTTCTTTTTTAAGGGGTGTACCATCGGACCCAAATGATATTGCAATTGTTAATGCCATTACTGCTATGGCAAAGGCTCTGAATCTTAAAGTTATAGCAGAAGGCATAGAAACAGAACAGCAACTTGAATTTCTATGCTCTAGTGACTGCGATAAGGGGCAGGGATTTTTGTTCAGTAAACCAGTGTCTGCAGATGAATTTACTCAACTTCTTAAAAAAGGAAACCCTTTGTAGGACAGCCTGATATTTAGACCCTTTTCCACCTTCTGTGTATCCAGAGCCACTCCGGGGGATTGGATTTAATATAATGCTCGATTGTTGCTGAGAATCTCTTTGTATCTTCCTTTAGAGCCTCTTCCGTATTGTTTATATCTGAAAGCCCAACCTCAGGATGTATAGTCATCCTGTGGCCATCAGGAGTCCTGCGAATAAACGCAGGCAATACTGCCGCGCCTGTTTTTCTTGCAATCAAGGCAGGCATCTTAGTCGTCCAGGCTCCTCTGCCAAGGAAGTCTATGATATAACCTTCATCAGCCAGAACAGACTGATCCATAAGTATTCCAACACAGCCGTTATCCTTAAGTTTCTTTAAAATATTTTTTAATGCGCCTTTTTTGTAGATTACACTATTGCCGTACTTCTGCCTTGTCTTTTCGACTAATGAATTCAGATATGGATTGTTTATCGGCCTTGCGACTACCGAGCATGGGATAAGTTTTGCCGAGGTAGCAATCGCCAGGAGTTCCCAGTTGCCGCAATGGCCTGTTATAAAGATAACACCCTTCCCTTTATCAATTGCCTTATTAAAATTTTCAGCGCCTTCTATTTCAACAGAATCAATAATCTTCTTCCCGAGACTAAAATATATCTTTATTACTTCTGCGAATGACCTGCCAAGATTTCTAAATGTCTCCTTTGCAATGTATGAGGCCGAATGCTGGCTGCCGATAGCTGAAAGCCTGATGTTTTCCTCTGATATCTTTCTTCTGCTTCCCCAGATATAGAAAAGCAAAAGGCCGAGCATTTCGCCGGCCTTCAGGGATAATCTTAATGGCAATACTGCCAATGGAAAGGACAAAAAAATCAGTAAAACTGCCTCAGAAAACCATACTACCTTCTTCATTTATTGTTTTCTTTTTTAGCTTTGTCCTTTTCCTCTTCTTCTTTTTCCTTCTTTTCCTTCATAGCCTCTGATATCTCGGTCAGGCGTTTAGACACGAGATAGTTAATCGTGCCTTCAGGGTAAGTGCCGTCCTCTTTCAGATCTCCGGCCTGCTTACCAGTCAATATCTCGAGGCCTTCCTCCATACGGTCAATCGGATAAATCGAGAACTTTCCCTCTTTTACCGCATCCGCAACGCTCTTCTTTATCATCAGATGTTTTACATTTCTTCTGGGGATTATTACGCCATGGTTTCCGTCCAGCCCCCTCAGCTTGCAGAGGTCAAAAAAGCCTTCTATCTTCTCATTTACGCCGCCGATAGGCTGCACGTCTCCGTTCTGGTCCATAGACCCTGTAACAGCGATGTTCTGCTTTAACGGCACGTTTGAGATACTGCTCAGCAAAACATACAGCTCAGCGCAGGTTGCGCTGTCCCCTTCTACCATGTCATAAAGCTGTTCGAATGTTATAGACGCTGAAAGGCTTATGGGTTTTTTGGTTGCATATTTGCTGCCAAGATAATTTGTAATGATGAGTATTGCCTTTTCATGTATCTTTCCGCTCATCTTGGTTTCTCTTTCAATGTTAACTACGCCGGATTTTCCAGCGTAGGTCTTTGCCGTAATCCTTGAAGGCTTTCCAAAACTATAATCGCCTAAATCAAGCACTGCAAGCCCGTTTATCTGGCCGACTTTATCTCCGGAGCTTTCAACAATGATTGTTCCCTCAGCAATCATCTCGCGTATGCGCTCTTCAATCCTGTTATTCCTGTAAATCTTTTCATTTAAAGCCTTCTCAACATGTTCTCCGCCTACTACCTTGCTTTTTGCCTTAACAGCCCAATAGTTTGCCTCATTAATCAGGTCAGATATCTCGCTGAATTTTGAAGAGAGTTTGTCCTGATGCTCAGCCAGCCTTGAACCATACTCAACGATCTTTGAAACACCAGTCTTATCGAATGGCAAAAGCTTGTCTTCTTTGCTCTTAGAGGCTACAAAAGACGCATATTTCTGAATATTTTCTTCTGTCCTTTCCATTCTGCTGTCAAAATCAGCCTTTACCTTAAACAGCTCTCTGTACTCCTCGTCAAGGCTGTAAAGCATATAATACAAATACGGATTTCCTACGAGTATTACCTTAACATTCAGAGGGATTGCCTCAGGCCTCAATGTTGTCGTGGAAGCAAGCCTGTACTGTTCCCATACATCTTCTATTTTTATCTCCTTATTGCGGATAGAGCGCTTTAAAGCGTCATAAGCAAAAATATTCCTTAACAGGTCAAGCACATTAATAATAATGTATCCGCCGTTTGCCCTGTGCAATGAACCGCCTTTAATCATCGAGAAATCAGTAATCGCAATTCCATACTGGATTTTATGCTCTATCCTTCCAAAAAGATTGAAATATGTCGGGTTGCTCTCAAATATGCAGGGCGCGCCCTTGCACTCCTTATTATTGACCAGCACATTAACTGTGTATCTTGTAAAAGTGGGCTCAGACTTGGGCATCTTCATGAAAGGCAGAGCCTGAGGCTGCTCCTCAGTGGTCTTAAAGTCATCAAGATGCTCCAGTACGTCTTCTTTAACATTTTCAAGGTAAACAGCTATCTTTTCATGGTCGTGGTATTTCATTTTTAACTCATCTATCAAATGTCCTACGACAGAAAGCGCTGCCTCTCTCTCAAGCCTGGCCAAAAGATCCTTTACAAGTTTTTCTCCGTCACGCAATGTCCTTACAACATCGTCAAGTTTTTCCTGCAGCGTCTTGCCCATCTCCTCGATCTTTTTTCTGGTCTTTTCATCAAGGGCCTCAAATTCCTCTTCGTTCAGAGGCTCGCCGGTCTTTTTTATCGGCACGATCAAAAGACCGCTAACAGTCTTTCTGATGGAAAATCCTTTTGCCTGCGCCTCATCTTCCAAATTTGCAAAGAGATCTTTCTGTTTTTTCTGAAATTCTTCGAGAATCAGACTTTTTTGTTTCTCATACTCCTTTGATTCAAAAACCTTTGGAATCTCATTGCGGAGTATCTTTACTAATTCTTCCATGTCTTTCTGCAGTGTAACTGCCCTTCCCGGCTCGAGCGATAAAGTTATAGGCGTATCCGGATCCTTAAAGTTATACACATAACACCAATCAGACGGCACAGGCTCGCCCAAAGACTGCTTTGTGAGAATTGACTTAATGGTCCTCATCTTGCCTGTTCCGCTCTCACCGAGTATGAATATGTTAAATCCCTTATTGTCGAGGCTTATGCCAAAATCAAGGGCCTTCAGCGCCCTCTCCTGTCCTATAGTACCTTCGAAAGGCGGCAGCTGGTCAGTGGTATTGAATTTAAACATGTCCGGATCACAACACTTATAAAGTTCATCAACGCTTAGCTTCTGTGGCATCATTTACCTCCGAAGTTGAATTTTTTTGGCAAGAAAAATACTATCATAAAAAGACAAATTTATAAAGCGGTTATGCCCTTGGATGATGCTCAAGATATACTTTTTTGATCCTGTCAGTAGAGACCTTTGTATATATCTGGGTAGTTGATATATCTGAATGTCCGAGCATCTTTTGTACGGATCTCAGGTCAGCCCCGCCTTCTAAAAGATGGGTTGCAAAACAGTGCCGCAGTGTGTGAGGCGAAAGCTCAACCCCAATCTTTTTCCCGAATTTTTTTATTGTCTGCCAGAAACGCTGTCTTGTCATGGCAGCGCCTCTTCCTGTGACGAATAAATAATCTGACTGTTTATTCTTCAAGATTGCCGGGCGGAGCTCTTTAATGTATCTTTTAATTTTATCCAATGCCCTTGAATTTATCGGAACAACGCGCTCCTTGGAGCCTTTGCCGATTATCCTCAAAAATCCTGCCTCGAAATTTATGTCGCCTGTCTTTATGGACACAAGCTCGCTTACACGAAGTCCTGAGGAATACAAAAGTTCAAGCATCGAGACATCCCTCAGATGCATGGAATTGTCAGGGCCTGAATCAAGCAGGTTCATCACATCCTCAAAATTTAATGCCTTTGGTATGCGCTCCCATTTCTTTGGTGACTGGAGAGTTTCTGACGGATCAGCCTTAATGATTTCCTCCAGTATCATATATCTGCATAAACTCCGGATTGAAGATATGAACCTGCATATGCTCGATACGGCAAAGCCTTTCTCCTTAAGGGAATCAAGAAAATCTATGATATCATTCTTTGAGATTGCATTCAGGCGTTTCTTCTTTGAGCTGAGGAATTTCTGGAATTGGGCTAAGTCTTTTGAATATGATTCAATGGTGTTCCTGGAAAGGCCTTTTTCAACCGAGAGATAAACCAAAAAATCTTTCAAGACATTCATAACGTGCTACTATCATAACACAAATATTCTTAACGTTAGCATTGAATTTTATTGGCATTTTCTGCTATATTTTATTGCTGTTATGGAGGATAAAGACAAGAAAAATCTTATCGAGGCTATCCTGTTTATCTCAGGAGAGCCTGTTACGCTTACCATTCTAAAAACCGCCACTGAGATACCGGAAGAAGAACTGAAGCCGCTTATTGATGAACTTATCTCGGAGTATCGAGAGAAAAACAGCGGGATTCAGATAACAGAGATTGCCAACGGCTATCAGATGGTAACAAATCCTGCCTATGCCCAATGGCTGAGAAAATTCAGGAGCTCAAGCGCAGCAGCCAAGCTTTCGCAGCAGGCGCTCGAGACACTCGCAATAATAGCATATAAACAGCCAATCATTAAGGCAGAGATAGAACAGTTAAGGAGCGTGAATTCAGACGGTGTAGTAAAGACGCTGCTTGATAAGAAGCTGATAAAGATAATGGGAAGGAAAGAAGCTCCAGGCAGACCACTCCTTTACGGAACCACAAAAGAATTTCTGCAGTATTTCGGCTTGAAAGATCTCACAGAACTGCCCACACTCAAGGATATCGAGCGGGAAGAAGCAGTTGTATAGCTGTAATCCCCGCAAAACATATTTTATTTAAGGAGGTTTTTTTGAAGAAGCTCTTTGCTGCTTTAGCAATATTGTTGTTCACTTCAGTAAATGCGCACGCAGATATTACTTATACCGTACAAAAAGGTGACACGCTTTCCAGGATAGCTAAAAAATTTAACGTGTCTGTCAGGGAGATCTGCGAAAACAATAACATGGTCAAATCAAAAAAACTGAGGATTGGACAAACCCTGATAGTAAAACAGACAGGCCCGAAAACTTATATTGTCAGGAAAGGCGATACGATTTCAAAGATCGCAAAAAAATTCAGCATAGACCCGGATGAACTTAAAGACCTAAATCTCCTTGAAACCGATGACCTGAAGACAGGCCAGAAACTTTTGCTCGAGCCTGAATCAGAAGCAGAGATAGAAAAGATACAGAATGCAGAAAATCTTGCGGAAGAGATAAAACAGCTTTCTGAATCAGATGAGATGTCGAATATGGACGTTAAAGAAAGGCTTATATTGTTCTCAAAAAAACTGCTGGACATTCCTTACAGATTCGGCGGCAACAGCATTATGGGAATAGACTGCTCTGCATTCGTTAAGAAGGTATATGGGCTCATCGGGATAGACCTGCCACGCTCTGCAAGATTACAGTTCAAGGAAGGCGAGCCTATTGATAAGGAATCATTAACAATAGGCGATCTTGTATTCTTCAGGACATACGCCTCATTCCCGTCCCATGTCGGCATCTATCTCGGGAATAACCTGTTCATTCACGCATCTTCAAAAGACAGAAAGGTAAGCATCAGCAGCCTTACTACGCCTTATTATGTTAAGAGATTTATCGGGGCTAAGAGATTTCTTCAGGATGAGGAAAATGTTGAAGAAAGCAAGACTGAAAAAATAAACGGCGGATAATTCTTCCAATCTTCAGACCAATAAATAATACAGATGTTGAGAAAAAATTTATTTTTCGATACCCTGATTTACCTTGCAAGATAACAAAAGAAATATCTATTTTTAATACGAATCCGGATACTTTAATAAATTATCGAGTTAAATAAATTTTGGAGCAATATCTGCATTATCAGAACTAAACATTACCCTACCCATATCAGCCACATCATATCCGCCGAGCCTGAGCACGCTGTCTCTGAATTCTCGATCTTCTCTGATAATAGTTAAAAGCATCTGCACATTTTCAGTATTATAAAACTCTTCCGGAATAGCAATGTCATATCTCTCTTTTGCAACAGGGATAAAATCAAGACCGAGGGCCTGAGCAGAAGCAAGAATAGCCAATCCTGTATCAGCAATGCCTGTAAGAACTGCTGACGCAACTCCCATATGGGTATATTCCTCCCTGTCATATCCCTGAATATCAGCAGGATTTATTCCAAGTTCCTTCAGATGCTTGTCTGTCAGAAGCCTTGTGCCTGCGCCTGACTGCCTGTTAATGAAGACAACATCTTTTCTCGTCAGGTCACCAAATCCATTTATATTTTTGGGATTGCCCCTGAGCACCAATAGTCCCTGCTCTCTGTACACAAGATTGATAAGGACAATTTTTCTGTCAGGCAGAAATTTTTTGATATAAGGAACATTATATTCC
>CAZBSJ010000006.1:8395-20611 GCA_964494165.1 uncultured Nitrospiraceae bacterium | reverse complement strand
ACATGTCCTTTCAGGCTCTGAGCTTTCAAAAAACAGGTTAAGATTGAGCCGGATTATATTTGAAAGGCTTGAGTTGATACACAAAATGCTCGATGATTTTAAGCAAAACAGTTTGTCGGACAAAGGCATGCTGTTTGATGTTTTTGTGAAGGCAAAAGAGCCTGCCTTTGACCTGTTAGTGCTGTCCGGCAACTTAAAGCTTTTGCCTGAAGCTGAAAGGTTCAAAAAAATCTGGAGGAAAGGTATTCTCAGTTCTGAAAAGATAATGTCTGTTACAGGGCTAAGAGAAGGCGTAGACCTCGGCAGAATCATATACAGATTGAAAAAACTTCAGTTTGAAGGTAAGCTTAAGACAAAAAAAGATGCTTTAAAATGGCTCAGTCACTATAATGCAGAGATTAAAGAGAGTCATAGTATTTGAGCGGGTTTTTTTGCCGATATTCAGAAAAGTTTTTTGTATTCTAAAAATAAAGAGGCAAAAGCCTCGGAGTCCCGATTTCATCGGGACGAGAATGAGCGAAGAGACTATGACTCTCTTATATTAAAAGGAGCAAGCAACATCAAGCTGTATATTTTAAAACGCCTTATGCTTTTGGTCCTTCTTCTCCTTGGGATCACCCTGCTCACATTTTCACTCACCAAGGCATTGCCCGGAGACCCTGTTCAGAGCCTTGTCGGTGAAAGGGCGCAGGCTGAAGTAATCGAAAGGATAAGAAAAGAACTCGGCACTGATAAAGACATCTTTAGTCAATACATCGGATACTTGAAGCTTCTAGCAAAAGGAGAGCTTGGAAGGTCTTACTATACGAACAGAAAGGTGCTTGACGACATATTAATAAAATTCCCTAATACGATAAAGCTCGCGGTCGGGGCAATGGTCATAGCTGTACCGATAGGACTCTTGCTTGGCTTCTGGGCTGCATTAAAAAGAAACACATTGACTGACAGGGTCATATCCTCGCTCTCAATAACTGGATTAAGCCTT
The DNA here is from genome assembly GCA_964494165.1 of uncultured Nitrospiraceae bacterium. Taxonomy (GTDB): domain Bacteria; phylum Nitrospirota; class Thermodesulfovibrionia; order Thermodesulfovibrionales; family UBA1546; genus CAZBSJ01. Next base: position 19,626 of record CAZBSJ010000006.1, on the reverse strand, counting down.
CCGGTGTTCTGGAGCGGGCTGATAATAATGCTTATATTGAGCCTTAAATTCAGATTGTTCCCTCCTTCCGGAACAGGTGATCTGAGGTTTTTAGTGATGCCGGCCCTAACTCTTGCATTGCCTGCAATCGCAACACTGACAAGAGTAACAAGGACCTCTGTAATTGAGATAGCTGATATGCCTTTCATAAACACAGCTAAGGCAAAAGGATTGAATACCTTCAAGATATACGGCATACACATATTCAAAAATGTCCTTATCCCCCTGATTACCGTAATAGGCCTTGATTTCGGAAGTTATCTTAATGGCGCAGTGCTTACTGAGACAATATTCGGATGGGACGGCATTGGAAGGTTTGCAATGGACGGGATAATAAAAAGGGACTATCCTGTTATTATGGGGTGCATAATAATAGGAACATTTGTTTTTGTCATGATTAATCTGATCGTGGATATTTTATATCACTATCTTGATCCCAGGGTAAGGCTTTATGCATCTGACAGGTAAGATAGCATTATTCACAATAATCATAATATTGGCCTTATCAATTTTGTCGTCTCTTATCTCACCCTATGACCCCCTTATGATCGATCTTGACAGCATTAAAGAGCCACCAAGTTTTGAACATCCATTTGGAACAGACAATAAGGGAAGAGACATCCTTTCGCGCGTGCTTTATGGCGGGAGAATATCGATCAGCATCGCGATAATAGCTGCCCTTATATCCATGAGCATCGGCCTCGTATTAGGAGTATCTGCAGGTTATCTTGGAGGCAAGACAGACACATCCATCATGGCTGTAGTAGATCTCATCCTTGCATTTCCGTCTTTGCTGCTTGCGATCGGCGTGTCCATAATATTTCCGCCCGGGATATTCACAGTAATGATAGCAATAGCATTCGTAGGGTGGGCATCTTTTACTCGACTTATAAGAGGATATGTGCTTACTATAAAAGATTCTACTTACATCGAAGCTGCCAAAGCTATCGGCTGCGGAAGAGCAAGGATACTGTTCGTACACCTTATTCCTCAATGCCTTCCTTTAGGCCTTGTGATGGGAGGGATAAAGCTTGGCGGTTATGTGCTTACCGAAGCGTCACTGAGCTTTCTTGGTCTCGGAGCCCAGCCACCTATGCCGACCTGGGGTTCAATGGTAAGCATGAACAGGTCTTATATAGCATCAGAGCCCTGGATGGTATTGTTTCCTGGACTGGCAATCGCCATTACATCTTTATGCTTTAATCTACTTGGCGATGCGCTAAGGGATAAATACGGAGAACAGGTTAAGGTTTAAAAAACCTACTCTCCCCTTAATTTTTCTTCCTCTTCCTGCTGTGTCTTACAGTCTATACACAAAGTCGTAACAGGCCTTGCCTCAAGCCTTCTTATGTCTATTTCCATACCGCAGGTATCGCATATGCCGAATGTACCGCCATCTATTCTCTCAATAGCATTCTCAATCTTCTTCAGCAGCTTTTGTTCCCTGCTTCTAAGCCTCAACATAAAGTTCCTGTCTATCTCAGCTGTTGCCTGATCACCCATGTCAGGGAATACTGTCTGTCCCGGCAGGGCATTCAATGCGACCTCTGCCTCTGAGAGAAGTGACTCCTTCTGGCCCATGAGATTTCTTTTTATATCCTGTATCTGCTCATCTCTGATGGTTAAGTTCCTGGTCTTCTTTTCTTCACTTTTTGAAATAGCCGCAGTTTTTTCAGGACTGCTTGTCTTTTTGATAGTAGTGGTCTTTTTGGAACGAAGGGTCTTTTTCTTCTGCACGCTCTTCGCCCTGGTTGAGGTCTTAGTGGTTCTTCTTTTCGTCATAAACAACTCCTTAATGAATTTTTATAACCTAACAGAAAAAATATTGCCGAGTCAATAGAATGAATTCAAACTTAATTTTTAAATCAAAGATAATCAGGGATATTTCAGCTGAATTCTCTGTATTGCCAAAGCCTTTCCTGTGTCCTTATTTATCTCGACTACTGCTGCAGACAAAATAGCCTCGCCCGTTCCTGTTTCAAATTTCATGGGCATGTGTAAAAGAAACCGTTCGATAATCTGCTCTTTCTCTATCCCTATCACTGAAACAGCAGGTCCTGTCATTCCGACATCTGTTATATAAGCTGTACCGTTAGAAAGTATCTTCTCATCAGCTGTCTGAACATGCGTATGGGTGCCTATTACTGCACTGACCTTACCGTCAACAAAATAGCCGAACGCTATCTTTTCTGATGTTGCCTCTGCATGGAAATCCACGATGATAACCTTTGTTGTTTCCCTTAGCCTTTTAATCTCCTCAATCCCGGTCCTGAAAGGACAGTCAATTGCTGACATAAATACCCTGCCTGAAAGATTTACAACCCCTACCTTAATCCCATTTGAAAGCGTGTGTATAATACTGCCGTATCCAGGCACACCCGGAGGATAGTTTAAAGGTCTTAATATCCTGTGCTCTTTGGAGATATATGGGATAGACTCTTTCTTATCCCAAACGTGGTTGCCTGTCGTAATTATTTGAACGCCGTAATTGATTATCTCTTCTACGGTTTTCTCTGTCAGTCCAAAGCCTCCTGCGATATTCTCGCCATTAGCAATGACCAAATCTATCTTGTACTTATCTACAAGATTAGGCAGGAGGCCTTTAAGTGCCATCCTGCCTGCCTTGCCAACTATATCTCCGATAAATAGAACTTTCATAGTTAAGAATTAAGAGTTAAAAATTAGAAGTTAAAAGTTAAGATTTAAAATTTTTCACTTTCAACTTTAAACTTCAAACTCATTACTTCGCATACTCAACATATCTGGACTCTCTTATCACAGTAACCTTAATCTGGCCCGGATATGTCATCTCAGACTCAATTTTTTTTGCTATGTCCTTTGATATTATCTCTGACATCTCATCTGTCATATCTTCAGGCTTAACAATTATTCTTACTTCCCTGCCTGCCTGTATCGCATAGCATTTTTCTACCCCTTTATATGACATTGCCAGCTGTTCCAGTTTTTCAAGCCTCTTAAGATAGTTTTCTATGCTTTCCCTTCTGACCCCTGGCCTTGCAGCAGAAAGCGCGTCTGCTGCTGCAACTAATGCAGCCTCTACAGTAGAAGCCTCACCATCGCCGTGGTGAACCAGTACCGCATTGATCACCTTTTGATTCTCACTGTATTTCTTTGCAAGGTTTGCCCCTATCTCCTGGTGCGACCCTTCTGTCTCATGGTCAACAGCTTTGCCTATGTCATGAAGCAGTCCGGCGCGTTTTGCAAGCTTTACATCAACCCCAAGTTCACCGGCCATCATGCCGGCAAGATATGCCACCTCTTTAGAATGCTGCAGCACGTTCTGTCCGTAAGAAGTCCTGTACTTAAGCCTTCCGACAAGCTTTAATATCTCAGGATGTATGCCTGAGATACCCAGATCAAACACCGACTTTTCACCCTCTTCGCGGATATCAACCTCCACCTCTCTTTTGACCTTCTCAACAATCTCTTCTATTCTCGTGGGGTGTATCCTGCCGTCTGCTATCAGCCTTTCGAGAGAAAGCCTCGCAATCTCTCTTCTTACAGGATCAAACGCAGATAAAGTTACCAGCTCAGGGGTGTCATCAACAATAAGGTCAACCCCTGTTGCCGCCTCAAGCGCTCTGATATTCCGGCCTTCCCTGCCTATGATCCTTCCCTTCATTTCATCATTAGGAAGGCTTACTGCTGAAGCAGTGGCATCAGCCACATATTCGCTTGCATATCTCTGCATAGCAAAACCCATTATCTCTTTTGCCTTTTTCTCAGCAAGCTCACGTGCCTCCTCCTCAATCCTCTTTGAAAGCTTCGCAGCTTCAAACCTGGCACTTTCTTCTACTCTTCTGAAAAGTTCCTGTTTGGCCTCTTCAGAGCTTACTCCCGAGATCTGTTCCAGCTTGAGCATCTGCTCTTTCAGTATCTGATTGAATTGCCCCTCTTTTTCCTGCAGAGATCTTTCCTTTGAGTTATATTCCCTTTCTCTCCTGTTAAAATCATGCTCTCTTTTCTCGATTTGGTCAAACTTTCTTTCTAATGTCTCCTCTTTCTGTCTCAGCCTCTTATCTAACTGGTTAAGCTCTGAACGGCGCTCCCTGATCTCTTTCTCGGCTTCAGACTTTGCCTGATATACAACCCCCTTAGCCTCGACAGCAGCTTCCTTTTTTATTGCCTCTGCCTCTTTTTTAGCTTCATCGACAATTCTTGATCTCTCATTTTCAAGCGCCTGCTTCTGGGGCTTTAAAGAATTCCTGTATATAAGGCTTAAAGATACTCCAACCGCAATACCAATTACAGCAGCGATTAAAATTAAATAACCTGTTTCAGCCATCGCTATCCTCCTCACAATTTATAAATAAACTGCTATATAACGCCCACAAAGCATATAGCAGCAGTTTACATCTAAAGCTTAGTTTTTCTTTTCAGCGCTTTGCTGTTAATGAAGTGCGTAAGAATCCTGTTTTTTGATTCTTAATCGCTCAAGGCAGGAGTTATGGTCTTATTGTTTTTTTAAAGAAGTTGTCGGGAATATATGACAGGGGAAGCCTGTCCAATATAAATTTATCGCAAAGCCCGTGTTATCAGGCTTATAATCAAATCCCTTTATGTTATTTATATTTCCCCTCAATATCTTAATTACAAACATAAAAACCTGCCTGAACAGTAACAGCAAATAATGAGCAATGCTTATTGCATAACTCATTGCTGAAATAACCCCGCCCTGCCGTGTAAATGAACAATCAGATCCGCCCATAATATAGGTGGGTGTCCTGAGGGAGACTTCAGGCTTTCTCATTTTTGATGAGACATGCACACAGTGCTCCTTACGCAGACTCCCAAAAGATCTAATTTGCCGGATCAACAATTTCATCTATCACCAACAGGGCAGGTAATCTAAACTTACCTTATTTATTTTATAACAGAAGCATAGATGTTTAAGCAAGGACAAAATCATTTTTACAAGCACTTTTGACTTGTATTCTGTATATTTTTTGAATAGACTATTACGATAAGCAAAACACCCATGACAGGAACTATCTTAGCAGGCGGTGAAAACCGGAGAATCCCGATGCTAAAAAGCCACATCGAGATTGATGGCATGCGGATAATTGATTCCGGCATTAAAACCCTTAAAAGTTTCTTTGATAAAGTCGTTATAAGCACAAATAATCCGGAATCTTATTTTTACTGCGGGGTCCCAATGACAGGGGATGTGATTAATGAGAGAGGTCCTGCAACCGGAATTTTTTCGGCACTTCTGAGCACGGGAGACGATATTTTTGTAATCGGATGTGATATGCCATTTGTTAAGAAAGAGTTAATCAGATTAATCTATGATGAATATATAGGCAACCAGGACTCCAGAAAATACGACGCAGTAATCCCTGTATTTGACGGAAAACCACAGCCTTTATTGGGTATTTATACAAAAAATATAATCAGCACTATCGAAGACATGATTAAAAAAGGCTTGAAAGGCATGAGAGGTCTGTTGACAGAGCTGAATGTCTTATATATAAAAGAGGCAATGGTGAAAGAGATAGATCCTGAAGGCAGGTCATTTGTTAACATAAATACAATTGAAGACTATAAGAAAGCGATTAGTAACAGTAGTCAGTGTCAGAAAAATCTTTCTGCTGACACTAATAACTGACACTGTCACTAAATTAAGGAGGAAAATATGTTTGGCTTAGGAATGCAGGAGCTGATTATCATACTCATAATTGTAGTAGTTCTTTTCGGTGCGTCCAGACTGCCACAGATAGGCGAAGGCATCGGCAAGGCGATAAGAAACTTTAAAAAATCCATGTCAGATTCCAATGAGATAGACGTCACTCCCAAAAAACCAGCAGAAAAAAACGAAGAGAAAAAAGAAGGGAATGGATAGAGGGGCAACAGCTGAAATAAATCTCAATGCAATAGCTCATAATTTCAGAATTGTTCAAAAAACAGTCAGGAACAGAAAAGTAATAGGTATTGTAAAAGCTAATGCATATGGCCATGGAGCTCCAAAAGTTGCATCCTGCCTTTTAAAAGAAGGCGCCGCCTATCTGGCAGTAGCATTTACATCCGAGGCCCTCGAGTTAAGAGATGCCGGCATTAAGGCCCCTATAATAGTTTTGTTTGATAAAGACGAGCTTCCTCTGTATTTTGAATACAACCTGATACCTGCAATTCACGATGTAAAGACTGCTTTTAGCTTTTCAAAAATTGCCAAAAAAAGAAGACAAAAAATCGGTATGCATATAAAATTAGATACAGGAATGGGCAGACTGGGCTTCAACAATATTAATGAGGCAGCAGAGAAAATAACCACTATTGCCAGGATGGATTCAGTAGAAATTACAGGCCTTATGAGTCATTTCTCTGACGCTGACCTTGCTGACAGGTCATATGCCCTGCTGCAGCTTGAAAGATTTAACAGCGTGAAAAATTCAATTTTAAAGAAGGGGATAAAGCCCAAGCTATGTCATATGGCAAATAGCGCAGCTATCATGTCATTGCCTGAATCTCACTTCGATGCAGTCAGGCCGGGGATTATGTTATACGGCTATTCGCCGATACAGTCATCGGAGCAGAATGATAAGTTGCGCAAACTTGGCGACAAACTAATCCCGGCAATGACTGTTAAGACAAAGATATTATCATTAAGAAAGGTAAAAAAAGGAACGCCAATAAGTTATGGCAGGACATTTGTAACAACAAGAGACAGCCTTATAGCGGCATTGCCAATCGGATATGCTGACGGATACTCAAGAGCCTTCTCCAATAGCTCAGAGGTGCTGATAAGAAATAAACGCGCTCCTGTAGTCGGCAGGGTATGTATGGATATTACTATGGCAGATGTCACAGATATAAGCAGAGTCTCTGAAGGAGATGAAGTAGTATTACTTGGAAAGCAAAAAAACAATACAATAAATGCATCTGAACTTGCAGCTAAAATATCTACAATCCCATACGAAATACTGACTTCTTTCGGAAGTAACGCCAGAAGGGTATATATATGAAAATTAATCTTCTCAGACCTGTTGAGTACATCGGCCATGCGATCACCATCTTCTGGGACTCATTTATGAGGTTTACAGAAGAGCTTGGCAGGGTTATGATCCTTATATCTTACGTATTAAAGCAGATAATACTTCCTCCGTTCGAAATAAAAAATACCCTTAAACAAATAGTAGAGATCGGCATAAAGTCCATGCCTGTCGTGCTTATCACAGCAGTGTTCACCGGAATGGTTCTTGCGCTGCAAAGTTATACAGGCTTTAAAAGATTCAATGCCGAGGTCATGGTAGGGACAGTAGTCGCGCTTTCCATAACGCGAGAACTCGGCCCTGTTCTTACAGGATTAATAGTTGCCGGCAGGGCTGGCGCTGCTATGGCAGCAGAGCTTGGCACAATGCGGGTTACAGAGCAGATAGACGCCCTTGAAACCCTTGCAACAAATCCTGTCAAATATTTGGTGGTCCCCAGAGTTATAGCAGGCACAGTAATACTGCCAGCCCTCACAATCATAGCAGACATAATCGGCATATTAGGCGGATTCTTTGTGACAGTTTTTATGTTAGGTGCAAACTCGTCTGTTTACTGGAAAAGGACATGGGACTATCTTGAAATAAGCGACATTTATAATGGTCTTATAAAGGCGTGTTTTTTCGGGGCGGCCATTGCTCTAATCAGCTGTTATAAGGGATTTTATACCCAAGGCGGCGCTGAAGGGGTTGGAAAGGCTACAACAGGGGCTGTTGTACTGTCCTCAATGACAATACTAATCTCTGACTACTTTTTATCAGCATGGTTATTTAAATGATAGAAATTGTAAATCTGCATAAATCCTTCAATAACAACCTTGTGCTCAGAGGCGTAAACTTAAAGGTTGAAGCCGGCGAGAGCATGGTTGTAATTGGAGGCAGCGGCTCTGGGAAAAGCGTTCTGATAAAACATATTATTGGAACACTCAAGCCGGACAAAGGCTCCATCTTAATTGACGGCACAGACATCGCAGGGCTGAATGAAAACGAGATCTATGAAATAAGGAAAAGATTTGGTATGCTTTTTCAAATGGCTGCACTCTTTGACTCTATGAAGGTTTGGGAAAATGTGGCGTTTGCCTTAATGAGGCATGCAAAGCTTAATGAAAAAGAAGCAAAAAAAATCGCTATTGAAAAACTTCGCATGGTAGGCCTTGTTGGCGTGGAAAACCTGATGCCGTCTGAGCTCTCAGGAGGAATGAAAAAAAGGGTTGGGCTGGCAAGGGCAATTGCACACGAGCCTGAAATTTTGTTATATGACGAGCCGACAACAGGACTGGACCCTATAATGGCTGACGCAATAAATGACCTTATTATTGAGATGAAACACAGGCTTTCAGTAACATCTGTTGCGATAACACATGATATGCACAGCGCATATAAGATTGCAGACAGGATTGCAATGCTTTATAAAGGTACAATAGTAGAAACCGGAACGCCTGATGAGATAAAGAATACAGACAATAAGCTTGTAAGGCAGTTTATAACCGGCAGCGCTGTTGGGCCAATTAAAATAGACGGGGTTACCTCATGAAAAAGATCACAACTGAGGTAAAAGTAGGCATCTTTGCTCTTTCCATACTCGCAATACTCACATACATGACCTTTAAGGTTGGAGGCTTTGAGTGGATTAAGAAAAAGGGGTATGTAGTACATGCAGAGTTCAAAAATATAGCAGGGTTAGAAGAAAAAACACGAATAAAAGTTGCCGGTGTTGATGCAGGAGTACTTGAAAAGGTTCAGCTTAAGGACGGCAAAGCAGATTTAATTATAAGGATTAATGATGGCGTTGTCTTATATTCGGACGCCACTATCGGTATAAAGTCAACAGGACTCCTGGGAGATAAATATCTCGAGATAAAGACAGGCCATAAAAAACCTAAACTAAAAGACGGAGATAAGATAATACATGTGGTAGAAGTCGTTGATATGGACGACCTTGCCAGAAATCTCTCAAAGGTCGCTGATAATATAAGCAGTTTTGCATCTACCCTAAACGAATCTTTTGGAACACCAGAGGCAAAACAGGCATTGAAGGAATCCATCCTTAACATGAGAGAGATTACTGCGCGGCTTAAAGAGACGATCTCTGTAAATGATAAAAAGATGAGAGATGCCCTTGATAATGTTAATAGGCTGGTTGCGTCAATAAATGACCTGATAGAAAAAAATAAGGAACCGCTTACTGAAACCATAGCAAACATAAATGAATTTTCAGCTACATTGAAAAAAGATGCGCCTGATCTGGTTGCAAATCTTAATAAGGCCGCAAATGAACTAAAGGCAACTATAGAGGAAAACAGGCCTGCAATAAAAAATACGACCGAATCTCTGGACAACATAACACAGACAATAGCCAGAGGAGAAGGGACACTCGGCAAACTTGTGAAAGATGAAAAACTCTATGAATCTATCAATAAGGCTGCCGAGGGAGTGAACAAAACCTTAGGCGCTGTAGACAGATTTAGGACTTTCATTACTTTTCAGGCAGATTATCTAACAAAACCCAAAGATGCAAAAGGCTATTTTTATGTAACACTTCAGCCGAGGCCTGATAAATATTATATCCTTGGAATAGTTGGTGACCCTATAGGAAGGGTTGAAACAACAGAGACTACTATTACTATTGACGGGGAAACAACAACCGAAAAGAAAGAAGAGGTGGAGAAAAGGATAGAATTTACTGCGCAATTCGCCAAGAGATTTAAAGACCTCGCATTAAGGCTCGGGCTAACAGAAAACACTTTTGGCTTTGGAGCCGACTACTTCATCCTGAATGACAAAGGGAAGATCACTGCTGATGTCTGGGACTTTTCGAATGATGAAGAAGGTTCAAAAAGCCCTCATATAAGAATCGGGGTAGATTATTTCATATTTAAGAATGTATTTCTCTCTGCAGGCGCCAGCAACATCTTAAACAAAAAATGGCGCGGGGCTTATATCGGAGCAGGATTGAAATTTGAGGATGAAGACTTTAAATATCTGTTCGGAACAGTACCCAGAATACCCGGGAAATAACGCAGATAGAAAACTTATCAACGTCTAACCGGAACAAAGCTTCTCTCTTCCAAAAGGCGATAGCTTGCGGAGTTCTTTGATTATTCCCGGCATTAACTCAATGACCTTATCAACTTCGGCCTCTGTGTTATACCTGCTTAATGAAAACCTGATTGACCCGTGAATTGCTGTTGCAGGCACACCCATTGCTCTCAGGACATGAGAAGGTTCAAGTGAGCCGGAAGTGCAAGCCGAGCCTGATGATGCGCATATGCCGAATTCATTCAGCCTCAAAAGAATAGCCTCTCCCTCAACATATTCAAAGCTGATATTAGTTGTATTCGGAAGTCTCTGCTCCATGTTTCCGTTTACCCGTGAATCAGGACATGATTTTAAAAGAGCATTCTCCAGCTTATCGCGAAGACCTTTAAGACAGGCCATTTCTTTGTAAAGATTATCTGATGCAAGTTCGCAGGCTTTTCCGAGACCGATAATTGAAGCAACATTCTCTGTGCCAGCCCTGCGTCCGTGCTCCTGATGCCCGCCAATCATGTAAGGGTGAAATCTCATCCCCTTTCTGACATATAAGGCGCCAACACCTTTCGGCGCATGGAGTTTATGCCCTGACAATGCAAGCATATCAACAGGAAGTTTTCTTACATCTATAGGAATTTTTCCCACAGCCTGAACCGCGTCTGTATGGAATATGATTCCCCTCTCCTTCAGCATAGCTCCGATCTCTGCAAGCGGGAAAAGCACGCCTGTCTCATTATTCGCATACATTAAGGATACAACCGCTGTATCTTCGTCTATTGCCTTAATGAATTCTTCCATTTTCAGGTCGCCATTTTTATCTACAGGTATATATGTTACCCTGAATCCCTTTCGTGCAAGGTGCTTGCAAAAATTCAGTACTGCAGGATGCTCAATCCTCGAGGTAATGATATGCCTTTTACCGGGAACAGATTCAACAGCGCTCATTATTGCAGTGTTATCGCTTTCTGTTCCGCAGCTTGTTAAAACTATCTCTTCAGGTTCAGCGCCTAAAAGTCTAGCAACCCTGGCCCGCGCCTCTTCTATTTTTCTGTGAAGCTGGCCTCCAAAGGTATGCATGCTCGATGGGTTTCCATAGAGATCATTAAGATATGGCATCATCTCATCCAAGACCTCAGGAGCAATTTTGGTTGT
>CAZBSJ010000006.1:478-8295 GCA_964494165.1 uncultured Nitrospiraceae bacterium | reverse complement strand
ACTGCGCCTCCACAGTTATTTCCTGGCTTACTAATTCCTTAAGTTTATCCTGTATGCCCCTGAGTGTGACATCTGCCATAAGACAGCCGGTGCACATCCCTCTAAGGGCCACAATAACCTTATTCCCGTTTATGTCTATTAATTCCATGTCTCCACCGTCTGCCTGCAAACCAGGCCTTATCTCAGTCTCAATAATCTCCTGTATAAGCGCTATTTTCTGCAAGTTTGTAAGCTTTTTGGGAACAGCAGGCTTTTCAGGCTTTTTTAAAGACCATATATCCCTGAGAATGTCCTCTATTTCTCCCCTGCATTCGCCGCAGCCGCCTCCAGCCTTAGTGTAATCAGTAATCTCATCGACAGTAGTTAGATGGTTTTCCACCGCAACCTTTCTTATCTTTTCTTCCGTTACATCAAAACACTTGCAGACAACTTTACCTTTCTCTTCAACTGTTACAGGCTGTCCGCGGTAATTTGAAACAGCAGCTTCCAGAGCTTCTCTGCCCATAACAGAACAATGCCTCTTCTCATTGGGAAGCCCTCCGAGAAATTCTGCAATATCCTGATTTGAGATCTTTAATGCCTCATCAAGTGTCTTGCCTTTAACGAGTTCCGTAAGAGCAGATGAGCTTGCAATTGCACTCGCACAGCCAAATGTCTGGAATTTCGCGTCTGCTATTTTGCCGGTCTGCTTGTCTATCTTGAGATAAAGTTTTAGCGCATCACCGCAGACAATACTCCCAACCTCGCCCACCGCATCAGGATTTTCAATCTCTCCGATATTTTTGGGATGCAAAAAATGCTCTTTTACTTTATCCGTATATTCCCACATAGCTTATTTCAAAGGGGATTGCTTTTTGTAATTATATCACGGAGGCTTTTAAAAGGTGTAACAGTGCTCTCTGGCAATTCTCAGCCGCCATTTTTATCTCCCATTTGCTCTTATCCCTTTTTTCAACAATATTGCTTATCCCTCTTATCTCAAGCATTGGGACTCCGTACATTGCGCATACATGAGCAATAGCACCCCCTTCCATGTTTTCGCATATTGCGTTAAATCTTTTTTCAAGTTCACCTGCCCTGCTATCAGTGCCTGTAACAGCAGATACGGTAACAAATACCCCTGACTTAATGTTTACCCCCCTGTCATCCCTCCTTAGTAAGGGGGGAATAGGGGGGTGAAGTTCATGTTTAAAAACACAAATCGCTTTTTTTACAAATTTTTTATCCAGAGGAAATTCATTAAAATATTTTTTTCTGCCTTTTTTCAGGAAAGGGATTCCTATGGCATCTGCTGTATGAAAACCGTCTCCTTGCAATATTCCCTCATCTCCGTAGACCTCTTTTTCTGCAATCGCGATATCGCCTAATCCAAGCCCTGAAGAAGGATATGCCCCTCCAATGCCAAAGTTTATGATTACATTTGGGGAAAATTCCCGGATTAGAACTGTTGCTGCATGAGCTGCATTCGTCTTTCCGATGCCGGATATGACATGCATAATTCTCTTATTACCGACACTTCCGGCAAAGAAGTCCTTCTTTTTTTTCAACTTCAGATCAGTGATTATTTTTCCGCATTCTATTGCTGTCGAGGATATAAGACCTATTTTGAATAACTTAGACATTTCTTAGCATTTAACTCTAGTTGTACATAAAGACAATTTTGTCCGCCTCGGCGGATTCGCTGAGGCGAAAACAATTTCTGTATTATTAACATTAACCAACTATCTTCATCCATACCAATGCTATTGCAACCGAAACCAGCGTAACAGGAATCCCTGCCTTTGCATGCTCCTTAAAACTTATGTTTACATTATAATGTTTTGCCTGCTCAATTGTTATCAGATTAGCAATACTCCCTATGGTTATAAGATTGCCAGCAAATGTGCTTATCAACGCAAGCATATAAAGATTTGTTGTTACACTAAGATCTATATTCTTAAGAAGAAGCATAACAGCAGGCACATTGCTTACCAGATTGCTTAGAAAGAGCGTAATAATGGATAGAAGAAATGGAGAATTTATGTCATATCCGAAAGACAGCAGCAAGGCAACGCCTTTTTGCGGCATGCCAAATTTCACAATCCCCTCAACAACAATAAAAAGCGCGCAAAAAAGCGTAATAAGATGCCAGTCAACTAAACCGAGGATTGTTCTCGTAGCCATCTTTCTGCTGCAAAGGAGGATGCCGGCAACAGCTATTGCAGTAAGCTCTCTTGGTATTGGGGTCAGGAACATCCCGATGAGTATTATCGTAAGCATTATTCCTTTCATTGACTGGTGCCTGTCATAATCAGGCCATTCTTTTCTTTTTTCCATAAAGCCCTGTGTTTCCTTAGTCCACCTGCCCTTATACATAAGGCCTATTATTAGATAAGATGCTGCTAATGATATTAAAGACGGAGGCGTACACCAAAGGACAAATCTTCCAAAATCCAGCCCTGCTGTCTGGCCGATAAGCATATTCTGCGGATTGCCGATAATAGTCGCAGCAGAACCTATATTGCTTGCGCATGCCAAACCTATAAGAAAAGGCACAGGATTCAAAGAAGCTTTTATCAGAGATACACAGACTATTGGGGTAAAGGCAAGGCATACTATATCATTTGCCAGAAGAGCTGAAAGCAAAGCTGATGTAAGCATAAGCATTAGCAGAAATATTTCAGGCTTATTCATGAATTTAATGATTCCAAACGCTGTCCTTGTATAAAATCCGCCAAGCCTGAACTGCGCGGATAAGACCATTAGGGCATAAAGGAGAAGGATTGTTGAGGTATCTATCGCCTTAACCGCCTCATCAGTTCTAAGTGCGCCTGTTGCTACCATCGCAATAGCGCCGATAAGCGCTATGCCTGTCCTGTCTATGGCAAGCTTAGGGAAACCTCCGACTGCAATACCGGCATAGGTGATAAAAAAGATAATTGCTGAGACCAGATAATAGTCCATTTATCTCCTTACAAAAAAAACACTATCTACATTGGTAAACCATCCAAATCTTAACACAAAAAAGGACCTTATTCACAAAAATGAATCCCACTCAATCTTTTGAAAAACATTGAACAAAAGTGTTAAATTAGTACACTCAGGGAGGGATATTTATGCAGAGAGTTCCTATGACAAAAGAAGGCCATCAGAAGCTTCAGGAAGAGCTTGACAGGCTTTTGAAAGTAGAGCGGCCGAAGAACATTCAGGCAATTGCAGAGGCGCGCGCACACGGCGACCTTTCCGAAAACGCTGAGTACCACGCCGCAAGAGAAAAACAGTCTTTTATCGAGGGGCGGATTCAGGAGCTTCAGTCAAAACTATCCCTGGCAGATGTGATAGATACTTCAAAGATAAACCAGTCAAGAGTAGCCTTCGGAGCAAAGGTCAAGGTATTGGACATAGCAGCAGACGAGGAATACTTTTTTATACTTGTGGGAACTGACGAGGCAGATGTTAAAAGCGGAAAGATATCAATAGGCTCCCCTGTCGGCAGGGCATTGCTCGGCAAAGAGGTCGGAGATACAGCTACAATCAAAGCGCCTGCCAGAACAATGGAATACGAGATATTAGAGATAACCTTTGAGTAAATATCTAAGGGCAGAGATAAAAGAAAACACCTCTATTAATAAGTCCCATAATCTTCTCGTTTTAAATATACCAGATATTTATGATGAACCGCTCCCCGGCCAGTTCTATATGATTGGAACTGAAGACTCTCACGACCCATTACTTAAACGCCCGTTCAGCATATTTAAAAAGGCAAAATCCGAGATACAGTTTCTTTACAGGATTAAAGGAAAAGGGACCGAAAAGATGAGACAGATGAAGAACGGAGAAATGATAAGTTTAATCGGGCCTTTGGGCAGGGGTTATCCTATGCCTGACAAAAATATGAAGCCTGTCATAATAGCAGGTGGGATCGGAATCGCCTCGGTATTTCCCCTGATACAAAAACTGAAAGACGATGCATGTCTCATTTATGGCGGACGGAAGTCTGATGAATTGCTGATGCATGATGAACTTAAGGTTTTGTGTAAGGATCTGTTCATAAGCACTGATGACGGCTCTGCTGGGAAAAAAGGAACAGTAGTAGATGCATTAAATGATTTTTTAGCCTCTCAACCGTCAGCACTCAGTTCTCGGCTCATTTATGCATGCGGCCCATCAAAGATGCTTGAGGCTGTTTCAAAGATTGCTCTGGAGAAAGGGATTAAAGGATACATATCCTTGGAAGAGAATATGGCATGCGGCGTCGGTGCATGTCTTGGCTGTGCAGTTAGAACGAAAAAAGGTTATGAACGGGTGTGCAAAGAGGGACCTGTTTTTCGAATAGAGGAGATCGTATGGTAAACAAAGATTCATCATTATATAGATATAAGATTACTCTTTCGCTCATTCTCGTCCCGATAAAATCGGGACTCCGAGGTTTTTGCCTCTTCATTATTAAAAATTTTCAGAATATCGGCAAAAAAAACCGCTCAAAAGCAATCTCATATCTATACTGATTTGATTATGAATTTAAGCGTGAATATAGGCAAATTAAAACTTAAGAACCCTGTGATGACTGCATCAGGAACTTTTGGTTACGGGGAAGAGTATTCTGAATTCGTAGATATCAATAAACTCGGAGCAATCGTTTTAAAAGGAATCTCATTAAAACCAAAAGAGGGCAACCCTTCTCCGAGGATATGCGAGACTTCATGCGGAATGATTAACTCGATAGGCCTTCAGAATGTAGGGCTTAAAGAATTCATAGAGAAAAAACTTCCCTATGCAAGAAAGTTCGATACAAAGCTGATTGCCAATATCCTCGGAAATACAGCGCAGGAGTATGTAAAAATTGCAAAGGCTCTAGATGAAGCAGGCGTTGACGGAATAGAGCTTAATGTCTCTTGCCCGAATGTTAAAAAAGGCGGGATAATATTCGGGACAGACAAAAAGATGCTTGCAAAACTGATAACAAAAGTACGGGCATCAGTGAAAAATTCAATCCTTATAACAAAACTTTCTCCAAATGTAACCAACGTCAAGGAGTTCGCAAAGATTGCAGAAGATTCTGGAAGCGATGCTATATCCCTGATAAATACAATCCCTGGAATGGCAATAGACATCAATACAAAAAAACCAAAGATCGCAAATGTCATAGGAGGTCTTTCAGGCCCTGCAATAAAACCGATTGCCATAAGAATGGTCTACGAAGCATATAGCTCGGTAAAGATCCCAATTATAGGCATGGGCGGTATTATGAATTCAGATGATGCCATAGAGTTTATTCTTGCCGGGGCAACAGCAATAGCGGTCGGCACAGCAAATTTCATTAATCCAACCGCAACAATTGACATAATCAAAGGCATTGAATCATATATGGAGAAAAATGGCATAACTGATATAAAAGCATTGCGCGGAGGATTGATATGTTAAATCCGCCTGCCGAACCTCAAAAATCTCCTGTTGTAACCCTCACAACTGATTTCGGTTACAGGGACCCCTTTATCGGAATGATGAAAGGTGTAATTCTGGGCATAAATCCTCTTGCAAAGATAGCTGACATCACGCATGATATAGCCCCCTATGATATAAGAGAAGCGGCCTTAACAATCGGCACAAGCTATACTTATTTTCCATCAAAGACAGTCCATATTGTTGTCGTTGATCCCGGTGTCGGTTCAGGCAGAAGGCCCATACTTGTTGTCACAGACCAGCATTATTTCATAGGCCCTGATAACGGCATTTTTTCTCTTATATTCAGTTCAAAGACCGAGGTACTTGAGGTCATTCACATGACATCAGAACATTATTTCCTGCCTCAGAGAGGAACCACATTCCAGGGAAGAGATGTTTTTGCCCCGGCCGCAGCATGGCTTACGAGAGGCGTGGAGACAACAAAACTTGGAGATATGATTACAGATTATGTGACTCTGCAGCTCCCGGCTGTTTCAAAGCCGGCAAAGACCGCAATAGAAGGAGAGATAATATATATTGACCGTTTTGGAAATTGCATGACCAATATAAAATCAGCTGACCTGGATGAGCTTATTAGTTCCAGACCTGAAGTAAAAATTAAAGTAGTAACAAAAAATAAGCAGACAGAATTAAAGAGCTTCTATTCTCAGGTATCAGATAAAGGGCTTTATTCTCTGATAAACAGCTCCGGATACCTCGAATTATTCGTATTCAAAGGCAATGCCTCTGCCTCATTCGATATGAAAATAGGAGACCCTGTCAGCGTTATGCTTGCAGGGTAAGCTGATTTACAGTAATACAATCTAATCGGCTGTTACAGTCCAAATCCAATCCCTGTAAGTTTCACATTAACAGTTGGCTTCTTGGGATCATTGGAGGAAATGCGCATAACCTCGATCTTCTTGCCAGATGTAGTTGCTGGTGAAAATGTTGCAGTTATTGTGCAATGACCCCCTTGAGGTATCGTTACCCCTGTACAGTTATTCGTTGTCATAGAAAACTCTGATGAATCTTCACCGGTAATTGGGTCATTGATCTCTATCGAATCAATTATGAGATCTGAAAGGCCTGTGTTTTTAATCGTGATTGTTTTTGGCTCAGATGTGCCTCCAATAATCTGACCGCCAAAATTAACAGCCCTTGGGCTAACAGAAATCTTTGGCGGAGGAGCTAATCCTAAAAGCTTTACTATGGTTATCGGCTTCTTTGGATCATTTGAGAAAATTTTCATAATAGCAGTCTTTTTACCAAAAGTCTCTGTCGGTATAAATGTAATGTCAATCGTGCACGGAGAACTGCCCGGCTGCAGCGTTGTACAATTGTCTGCTGTCTTCTTGAATTGAGCTTCATCCGGACCTTCAATATGAACGTCGAATATCTCAAGCTCTGATTTCCCTGTGTTTTTAACTGTCACTGTCCTTGTTGTTGTATCGCCAATCTTTACAAGCCCAAGATTAACTGCCTTCGGACTCGCAGAGATTATGGCCCTCTGTGTAAATGGAATAAATTTTGCTGTTATATGTTTATCTGAGTTCATTGTTACTTCGCATGAGCCAACCCCTGAACACCCTCCTCCGCTCCAGCCTGCAAAGTATGATCCGGTAGAAGGAGCTGCATTTAGTGTAATCACATCGTTAAATAAGTAGTTTTTTGAGCAGTCTGAACCTGAACCACAGCTTATCCCTGACGGTGAGCTTGTCACAATACCCAAACCTAAGCCATCCTTTGCTATTGTAAGGTCATAAGTAGAGATATCAAATTTCGCTGTAACAGTCTTGGCCTCATCCATGAACACCGTACAAGTGTTTGATGAACCTGTACACGCACCATTCCAGCCTACAAAAGTGGATCCTGCATCAGCGCTTGCTGTGAGAGTAACGGATGTGCCTTCCTCATAACTCGCTGAGCAACCTGAGCCTTCACCGCAGCTTATTCCTGAAACGGATTGACTTATAACAGCACCTGTGCCAGTCCCGGTCTTGTGTAAGCTGAGTTCGTAAGTTGTAAAAGCAGGAGCATCCTCTGCACTTGTTCCGTCCCCTAATTGGCCTACCACATTCCATCCCCATGCCTTGAATGTCCCGTCTGATTTTATCCCTACTGTATGATATCCGCCGGCTGAGACTGAAACCCAATCCGTGTCTTCCCCTATCTGGATTGGCTTATTCCTTGTCTCAGTTGTCCCGTCACCTAACTGGCCAAAAACATTCCACCCCCATGACCAGAGGGTGACTCCTGTTTTGATTGCCGCTGTATGATATGCCCCTGCTGAGACTGAAGCCCAATCTTCTCCCTCTCCTATCTGAACAGGTGTGCTTCTTGTCTCGGTTGTACCGTCTCCAAGCTGGCCTGCAACGTAGATCGGAAGAGCA
>CAZBSJ010000006.1:0-468 GCA_964494165.1 uncultured Nitrospiraceae bacterium | reverse complement strand
CTTAAACTTTCCATCCCCATGCCCAGAGTGTGCCTCCTGTTTTGATTGCTGCTGTGTGATATGTCCCTGCCGAGACATATCGCCAACCCGTATCTGTATCTATTTGTAATGGTCTATTTATTATTACACCATATGTTTCACCATCAAACTTCATGATATTTAGACCCCACACCCATAACTTACCGTCTGTTGTTATCCCTACCGTGTGATATCTGCCTGCGGAAACACCTGCCCATTTTTTCCCCCCTCCTATCTGTACAGGCAGATACCGCTCTTCAAAAGTCTCGTCTCCGAGCTGACCCCATCCATTCCATCCCCACGCCCAGAGTGTGCCGTTTGTTTTTATCCCTACTGTATGATATCCGCCGGCTGAGACTGAAACCCAATCTTCTCCTTCTCCTACCTGAACAGGTGTGCTTCTTGTCTCGGTTGTCCCATCTCCAAGCTGGCCTGCAACATTCCATCCCC
>CAZBSJ010000005.1:12488-21125 GCA_964494165.1 uncultured Nitrospiraceae bacterium | reverse complement strand
CAGATAGAAAAGAGTTTTGGGAAAGGCGCAATAATGCGGCTGGGCGCAGGAGAGGTCGCAGAGGCAGTTCAGGTTATACCGACAGGTTCAATGACCCTTGATATCGCAACCGGCATAGGCGGATATCCGAGGGGCAGGGTAGTGGAAATCTTTGGCCCGGAGTCATCCGGCAAAACAACACTTGCCTTAAGCGCAATAGCTCAGGCACAGAAGATTGGCGGGAATGCCGCATTCATTGATGCAGAGCATGCGCTTGATACAAACTATGCAAAAAAATTAGGCGTAAAGATAGATGAACTGTTGATATCTCAACCGGATACAGGAGAGCAGGCGCTGGAGGTTGCCGAGGCATTGGTAAGGAGCGGAGCGCTTGACATAATTGTGATTGATTCTGTGGCTGCATTGGTTCCGAAGGCAGAGATTGA
Source organism: uncultured Nitrospiraceae bacterium (assembly GCA_964494165.1). Taxonomy (GTDB): domain Bacteria; phylum Nitrospirota; class Thermodesulfovibrionia; order Thermodesulfovibrionales; family UBA1546; genus CAZBSJ01. The sequence continues at coordinate 20,700 of CAZBSJ010000005.1, read as the reverse complement.
AGGAGAGATGGGTGATTCATTGCCGGGCCTGCAGGCAAGGCTTATGAGCCAGGCTCTGAGAAAGCTCACCGCAGCTATCTCAAAATCATTAACCACAGTTGTATTCATAAATCAGATACGAATGAAGATTGGGGTAATGTTTGGCAGTCCTGAGACAACCACCGGCGGGAATGCCCTGAAATTTTATTCCTCAATGAGGCTTGATATAAGAAGGATCGAAAACATTAAGGAAAACCAGGAGGCTATCGGCGGCAGGGTAAGGGTGAAGGTTGTAAAAAACAAGGTTGCCCCGCCTTTCAGGCAGGCCGAATTTGATATATATTTTAATGAGGGCATATCAAGGACCGGAGAACTCGTTGATATCGGGGTTGAAAAGGGCATTATTGAAAAGGCCGGAGCATGGTATAGCTATGGAGGCAACAGGATTGGTCAGGGCAGGGAGAATTCAAAGGAGTTCTTAAAGAATAATCCCAATGTTGCTGATGAAATAGAGAAAAAAATCATTGAAAACTTTAATTTAGGGAGATAAAAATGGAAATTAATGAACTCCTTAAGACAGCAGTATCGCAGGGCGCATCAGATCTTCATATTAAGGTAGGCACACAGCCTGTAATGAGGGTTTATGGTGACCTGGTTCCGATACAGTCAGCGCCCAAGATATCACAGGAAGAGGCAATGAAAATCGCATTTGCGGTAATGAGCCCTGGGCAGAGAGAGCTTTTTAAGAAAAGGAATGACCTTGATCTTGCCTACAGTGTGCCGGGTCTTGGCAGATTCAGATGCAATGTCTTTATTCAGAGAGGGGCGATCGGCCTTGTATTCAGAGTAATCCCTATCAGGGTTCCCAGCATGGAAGAGCTGAACCTTCCGGAAGTTCTCAAAAAAGTAGCAATGGAACCCAGGGGGTTGATTCTTGTTACCGGAACAACAGGAAGCGGAAAATCCACCACCCTTGGCACAATGATAGATTATATGAATGCTAACAGGACAAGTCATATTGTAACAATCGAAGACCCTATCGAGTTTCTGCACAGGGATAAACGAAGCATTATAAACCAGAGAGAGATAGGTGCAGATACAGAATCATTTGCCAGGGCTCTGAGGGCTGCATTAAGGCAGGACCCTGACATAATTCTGGTTGGTGAAATGCGTGACTTTGAGACCATACAGACATGCCTTGTTGCCGCTGAGACAGGACATCTTGTCCTCAGCACGCTTCATACAATAGATGCCACAGAGACTGTAAACAGAATAATTTCCGTCTTTCCTCCATATCAGCATAAGCAGGTAAGGATGCAGCTGGCATCTGTTCTTAAAGCTATAGTCTCGATGAGACTTATGCCGAGGGCAGACGGCAAGGGCAGGGTCCCTGCTGTTGAGGTTCTTATCGCTACAACTACTGTTAAAGACTGTATTCTTGATCCTGACAAGACAAAACTGATCCCTGACGTAGTTGCTCAGGGAGCAATCCACTACCATATGCAGACGTTTGACCAGTCTTTGTTTAGTCTGCTCAAGGCAAATCTAATCACATACGAAGAGGCCTTGCGCGGAGCTACGAATCCTGATGACTTTGCCTTAAAGGTAAAAGGCATTCAGTCCACAAGCGACCTTACTTATGAGTCTCATCAGCCTCAGGAACAGAAAGACCAGATGAAAATTGAAAGATTCACCAAACAAAAATAAGAAACAGGTCTCAGGTGGAGATCCCTTACGTTATGCTTACAGGCTTTTAAGTTACAGAGACAGGAGCGAAAAAGAATTAAGAGGGCGTTTTCAGAAAAAGGGTTTTTCTGAAGATGATATAGAGAGCGTAATAAGCCGTCTTAGGGAAAAAGGGTTTATAAACGACAGATCTCTGGCTCTATCCCTCAAAAAATCTGCTGAAGACGTAAAACTCCTCGGGACTATGGGGACTAGATGGTTTCTCCAGCGCAGGGGAATTGCAGAAAATATAATAGATGATGTTGTTGAAGAAAATGAATCAGAGGAGAGCGAAAGGGCGTATAGGCTGGTGGAAAAGAAAATGAGATCAATGCAAAGGTTTTCTTCTGATGAAGTTAAAAAGAAACTGTGGCGTTTTTTGATGAGCAAGGGATATTCTTTTGATACGATAAGAAAGACTTTGAAATCATTCAAAATGGAGGAGGAAGCATGAAAAAGAAAGGTCTGCCGCTGCTGATTTTTATAATACTGCTTATGTTTGGGTGTACTCCTGTAGTAAGGTATTCTCCTGACGAGATAAAGCATTTTCCGCCTGAGATCCAGGAACGCATTAAGAAAAATGAGGTTGCCACTGGCATGACCCAGCTTCAGGTAAGATACTCGTGGGGACCGCCTGAATCCGTAAATGTTCTCTCTCCGTCAAGCGATGGCAAGTACAGAGAAGAATGGGTATATACCCGCACTATGGGTCTTCTTAAGTCCCAGCTAATATTTACCGAAGGACGGCTGACAGAAATTATATCGACTGAGCCGGGAATAATCAGAAAATAACAGGTATTCAAGGGATAACATGAAAAGCGCTGATGTAAGAAAGGGATTTCTGGATTATTTCTTGTCTAAAAAACATGAGATTGTGAGGAGCTCTTCTCTTACACCTAAGAATGATCCGACCCTTCTTTTTACAAACGCCGGCATGGTTCAGTTCAAGTCAGTGTTTTTAGGGGAAGAAAAAAGACCATACGTAAGGGCTGCTACCTGCCAGAAGTGTCTTCGTGCAGGCGGAAAACACAGCGATCTTGAGAATGTAGGGCATACTGCAAGGCATCACACTTTTTTTGAGATGCTCGGCAATTTCTCCTTCGGCGATTACTTTAAAAAAGATGCGATACTTTTTGCTTGGGAACTTCTGACTGACAGGTTCAAGCTTCCGAAAGATAAGTTGTGGGTGTCTGTCTTTGAAAATGATGATGAGGCTGAAAAGCTGTGGATCGATTTGACAGGCATATCTGCTGACAAAATTGTTCGTTTGGGAGCAAAGGACAATTTCTGGCAGATGGGTGATACAGGGCCATGCGGTCCATGTTCTGAGATAATAATAGACCAGGGTGAAAATGTCGGATGCGGCGGTTCTGAGTGCAGGGTTGGGTGCGATTGCGACAGATTTCTGGAGCTATGGAATCTTGTATTCATGCAGTTCAACAGGGATGAGTCCGGAAATCTTACGCCTCTGCCAAAACCGAGCATTGATACAGGTATGGGGCTTGAGAGGATATCTGCTGTTTTGCAGGGGAAACTAAATAATTTTGATACTGATCTGTTTGCGCCGATAATATCCGAGATTACGTCTTTAAGTAAGACCAGTTACGGAAAGGATTCCAGGACTGATGCATCTATAAGGGTAATAGCTGATCATATAAGGGCAATAACATTTCTGCTTTCTGACGGACTGATGCCCTCTAATGACGGAAGGGGTTATGTGTTAAGAAGGATAATAAGAAGGGCTTCCAGGCATGCCAAACTCCTTGGCATAAATGAGCCTGTGCTTTACAGGCTTGTAGATACAGTATCAGATTTTATGAGCCATACTTTCCCTGAACTGACGGAAGAAAAAGAAAGGACATCAAAGGTCCTGAGGTTCGAAGAAGAACGTTTTTCTAGGACATTGGAGCAGGGCATGCGGATTATGGACGAAGTGATCGGAAAGGTAAAGAAATCCGGATTGAAATCAATTCCCGGCGAAGAGATCTTCAAATTGTACGATACATACGGTTTTCCTGTAGACCTGGCCCGTGATATTGCGTCTGACAATCAGCTTGTTCTGGATGAAGAAGGTTTTCACAGGGAAATGGAGATGCAGAGGGAAAGGGCAAGGGCCTCATGGATCGGAGAAGAAGAGGCTGTTGCATCAATCTACAGAGAGCTTTTATCAGAGATAGGCAGGACAGAATTCATAGGCTATGACAGTATGCAGTCTGAGTCAGTCGTAAAGGCAATGGTTAAAGACGGGCGTGTAATAAAAGAGGCAGCTAAAGGCGAAGAGATAGAGGTTTTCCTTGATAAAACTCCTTTTTATGGAGAGTCAGGAGGCCAGGTGGGCGATACCGGAGAGATGACATCACCTGATTTCAGGGGTATTGTGATTGATACCAAGAAATTTGTAGACGGCCTGCATTCACATATCGTTAAGATAAAAGATGGAAGGTTAAGGGTATGGGACAAGGTTAACTGCAGTATTGATACGCCAAGAAGAAAATCTATAATGCGCAATCATACCGCAACGCATCTTCTTCAGACAGCATTAAAAAGCATTGTTGGCGAACACGTAAAACAGACTGGTTCTCTGGTTGCCCCTGACAGACTGAGATTTGACTTTACCCATTTCTTTTCTCTAAGTGATACTGAAGTGGAAGAAATATCTGGTATGGTAAACCAGAAGATACTCGAAAACATAAAGGTTGAAACATCAGTTATGGATATAAAAGAGGCTGTGGCATCAGGAGCAACTGCCTTATTCGGAGAAAAGTATGGCGAAACAGTAAGAGTAATTAAGGTTCCAGGAGTCAGCTCTGAGCTTTGCGGCGGTACGCATTGCAAAGCCACAGGAGACATAGGACCTTTTGTTGTTGTTTCAGAAGGAAGTGTTGCATCTGGCATGCGGAGGATAGAGGCATTTACAGGCGAGGCTTCCTTAAAGTATTACAGACAGAAGGAAGCAGAACTTAAAAAGATAACAGGCATGCTGAATACCGATAATCCCTCAGAAAAGATTGAGAAGATTCTTAGCGATGTCAGAGAGTTGGAGAAGAAAGTCGAAAAATTTAAGGGCAGGGCAGCATCGGAAAACTCAGCCGAGCTCGTAAAACAGGCTAAAAATATTAATGGGATAAACGTTATATCTGCCAGGGTTGATGGTCTTGAGAAAAAAGACCTTAGAGTTCTTGCCGATAATCTTAAAGAAAAACTCGGCACGGGTGTTATTGTGCTTGCATCTGCAATAAACGGGGAGGCGTCTCTGCTTTCAATGGTTACCAAAGACCTTACTGCTAAAGTAAAGGCTGGAGCAATACTTAGCAAGGTAGCGGAGTTTGCAGGCGGCCGCGGCGGAGGAAGGCCTGAGATGGCAGAAGGCGGTACAAAGATAATAGAAAAACTGGACGGAGCCTTGGAGTTAGTATACGATATAGTTAAGCAACAAGTTAAAAATTGACAGTTAAAAATTAGAAATGAATTATAATTTTTAATTTAAAACTTATAACCTTTAAAAGGAGGTGTTTTATGACCTTTTTTGAAACCGTAAGAAATGCCATGCTGGCAGGCTTTGGGATGCAGGAGAAGGTAAAGGATTTTATTGATGAACTGGTAAAGAAAGGCGAACTCAGTGAATCTCAGGGAGCAAAACTTGTCAAAGAATGGTCAGAAAAGGCGGAAAAAAGCACGGAGGGGTTCTCAAAGAATTTTTCAGAGGTTTTGACCAAAACACTGGACAAAATGAACCTGCCTACAAAAGATGATATTGAAAAGCTCAATAAAAAGGTTCAGAATCTTTCTTCAAGGATAAAAAAACTGGAAGGCTCAAAAGGGGAAGAGGGGCAAGAAGAGTAACCGATGCCTTTCACTCTGCTCAAGCTCAGAAGCGCGTATAAGAATGCTGATAGAGTCAGACAGATTTTAAGTGTTTTTCTTAAGTATGGATTCGGCCATATCATAGATCAGGTTCGCCTCAGCAGATTCATTCCTTTACGGAAAAGACTTAAGGCATTAGGGAAATGGCCGGAGGGAAAGGAATTAACTGTTGCTGAAAGCCTCAGGCTGGCATTCTCAGAGCTTGGCCCGAGTTTTATTAAACTTGCCCAACTGCTATCAGCAAGGCCTGACCTGATCACTGCGAGCTTTGCCAATGAGTTCAAAAAACTTCAGGATAAAGTACCGCCTTTTTCTTCTGTAGAAGCCAAGAAAATCATCGAGAAAGAAATACGCATGCCTATTGAGAGGATTTTTTCAGGATTTGATGAGAGGCCTATGGCAGCGGCTTCTATTTCCCAGGTGCATCATGCAACGCTTCGTGACGGGAGTGATGTGATAGTTAAGGTGCAGAGGCCTAATATCAGGGAACAGATAGAGAGCGATATTAACATACTGGTTGCTATTGCCCAGCTGTTGGAAAAAAATATCCCTGAGAGCAGATTTTACAATCCCGTGGGAATAGTGGAGGAGTTTTCTAAGACTATAAGAAAAGAGCTGGATTTTACAGAAGAGGCAAAAAACTGCTGCCGCTTCAGAAAGAATTTTGAGGATAATCCTGATATATATATACCTAAAGTCTTCGGAGAATTCATAACCGAGAAGGTTTTGATCATGGAGAGGATTGAAGGAGTAAGGATTGATGATATTCCGGCAATAGACGCCATGGGAATTGACAGAAAAGGGCTTGCAAAGGCAGGCGTGGATGCCTATTTCAAGATGGTTCTCGATGATGGCTTTTTTCATGCAGATCCTCATCCGGGCAATATTTATGCGATGCCTTCAGGGCAGATCGGTTTTATGGATTTTGGGATTATTGGAAGAGTCACGGATGAGTTGAAAGAAACCATGGCCAATACCTTTCTTGCTCTTATCAATAAGGATTTCGACAAGCTGATAGACCAGTATATTGAGATGGGGCTGGTCTCTGAAGATGCTGATCTGATGATCTTCAGGCGTGAATTTAAGGCTGACCTGTATGATTTTCTTGAGCCGTTATACGGGATGTCGCTTAAGGAGATAAACTTTGCAGAATATATGGACACAGTAACACATCTGGCTATAAAACATAATATGAAGATACCGTCGGATCTGCTGCTGGTTAATAAGGCGATGCTTATACTCGAAAATATCGGCAGGGGGCTGGACCCTGAGTTTGATTTTATTGCTGCTGCAGAGCCTTATGCTTCTAAACTGATAAGAGAGAAGTTCAGCCCGTCCAGGCTTTATGAAAAAACCAAAAAGAACTTTGAAGAAATAACTAACTTTGCTGTGCTTTTCCCCCGCCAGATGAAGCAGATTATAAGAAAAATCGTCAGGGATGATATTCATTTAAAGCTAACGCATACAGGATTTGACAGGTTTATCAGAGATATGGATAAATCCAGCAACAGGATTGCGTTCAGTCTGGTTGTAAGCTCAATCCTGCTTAGCTCTGCAATAATGCATGCAGCAGGAGTAGGTCCAAAGATATTTGAAATATCTATTCTTGGGCTGTCAGCATTCTTTTTTGCATTATTGCTCGGCATATGGCTGATTATTTCTATAATAAGGTCGGGACGATTATAGGGGAAGAATGAGTATGGTCAATTTATTGTCTATGATGCTTGGGACAGAAAGATCATAGCAGGTATGATTGTTTTTTTAATTGATCTGCTGTATCAAAGTATATGATACAGAATGCTGTTACACCAGAGATAAGCTGTAAAATATCCAATACCTTCCTTCAGTATGTCAAAAACACTCGGCCTGAGCTGTTAAGACCATTACTGGAAGGCCTTCCATTCAGCGAGGAGTATCTTTCGAATACTGACAACTGGATACCATGGGATACTGAAAGGGTTATGGAAGAGAGGCTTGTTCAGCTTTTTGATAATGAAAATATTATGTTCGAAATAGGCAAGAGTGTCTTGAATCTCAAGTCTTTGGGAATTTTAAATGTGGTCTCAAAGTTATTCCTTACCCCGGAGCTCCTTATAAAATATGCCCCCAGGATTGCCTCTTATTTTACCAAAGATCTGGTCAGTGTCAATGTTCTGGAGGCTTCAAAAGGCAATGCAACAGTCGAGTTGAAGATTAAAGGAAGGCAGACAAGAGGATCGTGTCTCTACAATCAGGGGCTTTTCAGCACTGCCGCAACCCTGTTTGGACTGGAGCCGGCTGAGATATCTGAAACACAATGTGTTGTTCCTGTAAACGAGGCCGGCAGACTGGATGGCAACTTTCATCAGGTAGATAAACAGGGAAATGTAATAAGGAGTTATTCGAACGGCAGCAGGGAAATTATAGGACATGTTTCAGATAAATGCTCTTTTCAGTTGAACGGAATACTTTTTGGAGCAGAGAGTTGTGTATATAAAATAAAGTGGAAAAACAAAAAACTGGAAAATTTCAAAAATAACGATGATAAGAAAGAGGCATTGCTGGAGGCAATGATCCATCTTGAAGAGAACTATGCAAAACTCCAGAATGCATATGACCTGTTAAGAAGGTCTGAAGAGAAATACAGGGATTTAATGGAGAACGC
>CAZBSJ010000005.1:10125-12388 GCA_964494165.1 uncultured Nitrospiraceae bacterium | reverse complement strand
TTATTGTCTTTTAATTCTAACCCGATAATTGAGAACAATAAGATTGACGGGCTTATGCTTATTGCCAGAGATGTTACATCAGAGCGCGAGGTTTCAGCCCGGCTCTTGGAGGCTGAAAAGTTTGCCGCAAAGGGAGTGATTGCTGCCGAGATAGCGCACGAAATCAATAATTCATTGGCTAATATTGAGACAGCGCATTATATATTGAATAACATGCAGCTCGATCCTCAGCACCGTAAAGAGATATTAAAAGAGGTTCAGGAGGAAATAGAACGAATGTCAGGAATAGTAAAGGGTATTCTGGACGTTTACCGTTCAGATGATTCTTCTGCGCAGGCTGTGGATATTAATTTAGAAATAGATAAAGTAATAAACTTAACAAAAAGAAGACTCTCCGGCAAGGGCATAACAATAATATCAGAGCTTTCCAGCGCTGTCTATCCATTCCCATGCTGTCCCGGACATATTAAACAGATTTTGCTTAATCTTATTAAAAACGCTGAGGATGCCTTGGTTTCGAGTAATACAAAACTAATAAACATCAGCACAAAAATCGATGAAAATCATATAGAAATAAGGGTGAAAGACACCGGCCATGGAATGAGCCGGGAGATTCTGGATAAGTTATCATCCCGCATGTTTACGTCAAAAGTTGATGGTACAGGATTAGGTCTTTCAATCTGTAAGGGTATCATAAGTAAATACAACGGAAGCATCGATATCCAGAGCGAGTCAGGGAAAGGAACGACAGTGAAGATTTTGTTCCCGCTTTCTAAAAATGGCTAATATACTTTTAGCTGAAGACGAAGATTTTTTGAGAAGAAACCTTGCTTTTCTTCTCAACAGCTCAGGGTATTCAACATTCCCTGTCAGGACCAGTCTTGACGCGATTGAACTTCTAAAAAAGAAGCCTTTTGATCTGGTGATAACTGATCTGATAATGCCGATAAAAGGCGGAGAGGAACTCATAACCTATATATCAGAGAATTGTCCGGAAACGCCGATAATCATCATTACCGCTTATCCTACTGCTGAGAGCGCCATAAAAGCAGTAAAAAAAGGAGTAGTTGACTATTTTACAAAGCCGTTTAAAACGGATGAAATACTTAAGGCTGTGAAAAAGGCATTAGAGCGCAAAAAAGAAGTGCCTTTTGTATGGGATAAGCTGGATTCCTATGGAATCACTAAGAGGGAACAGGCATTGCTGAAGGTGTTGGTTGAAGGCGGTATTACTGAAAATCATGAACTATCGGAAAAACTCTCGATTAAACTCAATACCGTAAAACACCATCTTGAGAGTCTTTATGGTAAATTTAACGTAAATAACAAGGCCTCGCTGATGGCTGAAGTCATAAAAATCCTCAGAAAATAGTTTTTTTTCAAAATATCCCCCAAATGGGGGATATTTTCCCCTAAAAAAAGTGGCATATCCTCCGTTTGGAGGTAGTAATCCGGCTTAAAGTCTGTTAATTTTAAGCGTAATAAATATTAACGGAGGTAAGCTATGGATTATTCAAAGCTCATTCATCTGAAGAAAATAATAAATAAATGGCCTGCCTACAGGAATCTTATTCAGCAAAAGGGCGTTGATCCGTTAAAAATAAAAAATATTGATGAACTTCCTATCACAAGCAAGAAATTCATGTCTTCAGCAATACATTCAATCCCATTATACAAGGTAAGAAACATAGTGCCGAGCTCAGGGTCAACCGGAGCAGGATTCTCATTCGGTATTTACGGCGATGCTGAGCTTGCCAAATCCTCAATAGCAATAGACGCGCTTTTAGAAAAGCAATTCGATACAAAGAATAAAAAAACATTGTTGATAAACCTTATGCCAGGGGCAGTCTCTTTGTTTTCATCAACAGCGAGCACTGCTTCAATCGGAGTAAGAATCGACACGGCAATAACGGCAATTAAATCTTTCAACAGTTATTTTGATCAGTTAATTCTTATCGGCGAACCGCTTTTTTTGAAAAATCTTATAGAACAAGGGGTTAGGGAGTCAATATCATGGCGTTATATACCCCTGTATATGGTCATCGGCGGCGAGTGGACCTCTGAGAGCTACAGAAATTATCTGGAAGATATAATTGGTTACAACCGCGTTTATTCGTCAATGGGGATGGCTGAACTGGGACTGAATTATTTCTTTGAAACAAATGAAACAATAATGCTCAGGAGGCTCATTTATGAAGACAGTGATTTCAGAAGGCTGCTTTTCAATGATATAGATTTCTGTCCCATGTTATTCGCTTACAAT
>CAZBSJ010000005.1:0-10025 GCA_964494165.1 uncultured Nitrospiraceae bacterium | reverse complement strand
TGGTTTATTCATCGAAAGATCTTGCTTCAAGCATAACAGGCAACTTTATGCTTGCAGGGACTGACAAGGAAATTGGCCTCAACATTCAGCTTAAAAAGGGCGTCTATCCTGATTCTCATCTGAAAAATATCTGCTATCAGCTGTTTTATCGAATGCCTTTAAACACGAAACTTTATTCATTAGAGACTTTCCCTAACGTATTAGATTATGAAAGGAAGGTTCAATATATTAATGAAAGTAATAGTGGCAACGAAAGCAGCAGAGAGGAGCTTGAGCTATCAGTTGCGATTTAAAGTAATGTGCGAGGAACTTGGGTGGCTGTCTGCAGACAGTTATCCGGAAGGCGAGGAAAAAGACGAGTATGATATGGAACAAAGCATGATTTTTGTTGCTGTTGACGATGAAAATAATATAATCGGTACTTCACGCCTGATCTTTCAGGGTGATATAAAATTACCTATTGAAAAGAACTTTAAGCTTTATCCATGGAATTTTATCGAGACTTTATACGGCAGGATTATTAAAAGCGCTGAGATTTCCAGATTCATTGTGCCGTCCCACCCGACAATAAAAAAACACATAATAACATTAATGCTCTGTAAGGCCATGCTTAAGATGAGTATTACGAATAGATTGTCTCACATATTAATTTCTGCTGACCACAGATTTTATCGCCTGATAAAGATTCTTGGGTTCAATTTTATTGAGATAGGAGAGCCGGAATTTTATATGGGCTCAAAAACAATTCCGGCAATACTGCCGATGAATAATTTAACCGAAAAATGGCCGTTAAAAGAATATCTTGGAAATGAAGATGTTATTTTTGAGCCGGCGTATGCTTAAAGATAGAACTATCAGGTTGCTTGAAGGGATACTTTAATTATGATGTTGAAAGTCGATTTTTACGAAAATAGTTGAATTATGCAAGAGCGAGTCTGTATATTAAATATAGTAAATGCCAATGTTTAATAAAAACAGGATTGTTGGCTTTAAAGTTGGCGATGAGCTGTTCGGTATTGACATTTCAAAAGTCCAGGAAATTATTTTAGCTCCTGAGATCACAAGCATTCCTGATTCCAATGAACATTTTGAGGGCGTAATAAACCTTAGAGGGAAGATTGTTACGGTAATAGACCTCAGAAAAAAAATGGGATTCAGTCCTCACGAAAACTCCAAAAAGAAAAAAATCCTGATCGTTGAGAGCGGCCAAAAAATTATCGGATTTATAGTCAGTCAGGTTACAGAGGTGCTTAGCCTGCCTGATAACAGCGTGGAACCGCCTCCGGAAATGGTCAGTTCCTCTGGCATGGAATATATCAAAGGGATCGGAAAACTCGAAGACCGGATTATCATGCTGCTTGACTTGGACAAGGTTTTAGGAAAGGTAGAAGTTCCTGATAAAAGCAAGATGGAAATGGCTGTGAATGCAGCATCTGCTGTTGCACAGCGGAAAGTTGCAGAGTTGTGATTTATTAAAATCATTAATCTTTAAAAAGGAGGTTGTCATGAGCAGAAGTGAAAGGTTTGGTTTGAATCTTTTGAAGAGCGGGGGTAAACTGCTTGTTTTTATGCTGGCATTTGCAATCGTTTCTGTGATGATCCTTCCGCAGGTATTGATGGCTCAGAATGAGGTCTCTTACGATGGGTCATCCACTATTGGCATGACTATTATGCAGGCAGGCGCGATGAAGGCGTTTGAGGACAAGACTAAGATAAAAATCGCATCATTTGAAATGGCAGGCGCTGAGAAGGGCATGGAATCATTAATCGCAGGCAAGATAACAGTTGCCGGGATTCCCCGTCCATTAAAAGATGAAGAGAAAAAGAAAGGATTGGTTGCCAATGTGATCGGTTATGATGCGATAGCCGTGTTTGTGCATATTAATAATCCTATAAAGAATATTACAAAAGAGCAGTTAAAGGGCATTTTTACAGGGAAGATTAAAAACTGGAATGAAATAGGCGGAAAAGATGCTCCGATAAAACCTAACACGGAATTTTTGGACGGGAAAAGGGCAACTACAAAGTTATTTCAGCATTTGGTAATGGATGACGAGTCTTTTGGCAAGGTTAAGGAATTTTCATTTCCCCGTGATCAGCTTGTTGAGGTCTCGACAGATGAAAATGCCATATGTGCGGTAAGCATAGGACTTCTTTCTGCTGTAAGTTCTGATGTCCGCAACAAGGTAAAGGCAATACCCGTTAATGCAGTATTGCCGACTAAGGAAAATGTAAAAGCAGATAAATATATTATTTCAAGACCGCTAATACTCGTAACCAAAGGGATGCCAAAAGGTAATGTTAAAGAGTTTATAGATTTTATGCTTTCAAAGGATGGACAGGAAATTGTCGGAAGAAATTTTGTGACTGTAGGGAAGTGACCGGATTGCCGTATGACAAAAGAAAGCGGGCAGGATTGTTTTTATAAATTAACCCGGAGGGTTTTATGAAGTTAACGATTGGCAAAAAACTTGCACTTGGATTGGGAGCTATGCTTATCCTTGTAATGATTATGGGGATAGTATTTCAGTGGTCCACAACTAAGGTGCAAAGGTCTGTTGCAAGATATCAGGAACTCAGAGATTTAAATGAGTTAATGACTCTAAGGCTGCTTGAGCATTTCAAATGGATGCAGGGTCTTTCTGCAGGTGTGTTTATTCAGGGCAAAAAGTTTGAAGGAAAACTCAATCATGAAGAATGCGATCTTGGTAAATGGATGGCGTCATACAAGCCGTACTCTGATGAAATGGGGGCTCCTTTCAAGGCATTATACGAACCTCACAAGAATCTCCATGCCAGCGCTGAAAAGATACTTGCAGCTTACAGGGAAGGTGATTTGTTAACAGCTCATAACATTTTTTCTGATGAAACTGTCCCTTCAGTAACAATGGTGCAGGAAAACCTTGCCAAGATGAAGGAAATACTGACGAAAGATGAGGAGACAGCAAAAAACAACCTGATACTTGCCCAGAAGAAGGCCAGGATTATCACGTTTGGTCTTACAGCTTCTATTATCCTCTTGGGGATTGCAGGCGGAATCGTATTTGTCCGCGGGATTACAAGCCCGATAAATAAAGTAATGAATGTTATGCAGAGAGTTTCCAAAGGCGATCTGATGGAAAGGATCAGCGGCATTAAGGGCAACGATGAGGTTGCGCAGATGGCTTTATATATGAATAAGATGATAGACAGTCTGACCAATATAATAAGCCAGATAAAGTCGAATGCAAACCAGCTGGTAGTTGCGTCCTCTCAGATAGCATCTTCAGCTGACCAGACATCAAAGAACTCAGAGTCATCTGCTGCTGCTGTTGAGGAGATGACCTCAACCATGCATGAGATGTCAACAAACATACAAAATGTTGCCAAGAATATACAAAAACAGGCGTCTTCTGTTACTGAGACCTCTGCATCTGTTGAGCAGATGGTTACGTCCATACGCAGGGTTGCTGAACATGTAAAGAAACTTGTGGAGCTTTCCGAGAATTCCAAAGGAGCCGTATCAACAGGTTCTGTTTCTGTTAATAAGGCATCAATGAGCATGGCTGAGATTAACACAGTGATTCAGCAGTCTGCACAGACGATTACAAGCCTTGGCTCGAAGACAGAGGAAATGGCAAAGATAGTTGAGGTAATAGACGATATTGCCGAACAGACAAACCTTCTTGCATTAAATGCTGCAATTGAAGCTGCAAGGGCAGGTGAGCAGGGCATGGGATTTGCCGTTGTTGCTGAAGAGGTGAGAAAGCTTGCTGAGAGGTCTGCAAAATCAACGAGGGAAATCGCTGATCTTATAAACTCCATCTCAAAAGAAGCACACGGCGCGGTCGAAAACATGAAGAAAAGCACAAATATCGTAGAACAGGGACTGGTCTTGAACCATGAGGTCATTCAGGCGCTTGAAGGCATTAAATCCTCGGTTGCAGAGGTATCGAGATATTCAAGTGAGATAGGCGCTGCTACACAGGAACAGTCAAGCGGGTCTGAGCAGATCGGCAAAGAAATGGTAAATCTCAATGAAGTTATACAGGAGGTTAATACTGCTTCAGAGGAACAGTCTGTTGGTGCAGAACAGGTAGTACAGACCATTGAGAAAATACGAGAGATGATTCAGCAGGATGCATCCAATTCTCTGGAGCTGGCATCTGCGGCTGAACAGCTGAGAAGGCAGTCAGGAGGCCTTCTTGAACTAGTTGATATTTTTTCAGTAAATGGAGACGCTGCAAAGAAATAAGATGTCTATTATGACAAACGATGAATTCATAATGTTCAGGGATCTGATAAGTAAGGAATGCGGGATATTCCTTAAAGAAAGCAAGAAAGATTTCCTCAGATCTCGTATTGAAAAAAGACTTCAGGTATCTAACATTGTGAGTTTTTCCCAATACTACAAGTATATCGCAAGTGATGATGATGAGCTGACCGCTTTTCTGGATGATATTACCATCAATGAGACATATTTCTTCAGGAATGCAAATCAGTTTGACATGCTCAGAGAAAAAATCCTGCCTGAGATAATAGACAAGAAACGCAGGCAAATAGATTATAACTTAAGGATATGGAGCGCAGGGTGTGCTACCGGAGAGGAAGCCTACTCTTTAGCTATTGAGGTGTCTGAGGCACTGCATGATCTGCCCTTCTGGAATGTTTTTATCATGGCTTCGGATATATCCTGGCGGTGCCTTAGCAGGGGGATAAAAAGCTCATATCCAAAGGAAAAATTGGCTTCTGTTCCCGAAAAGTATATTGAGAAGTATTTTAATAAAAAAGAAGAAGACTGCTATGAGTTGAAGAACAATGTGAAAAAACTTGTCTTGTTCGATTTTCATAACCTCTGCCAGGAGAGCGGTCTGAAGAACATTGATATCATTTTCTGCAGGAATGTAATGATATATTTTGACATCGAAGAGCAAAGACAGCTTATTGCAAGATTTAACAAGACGTTAAAGGTCGGAGGATATCTCTTCCTCGGACATGCTGAAAGTCTGCGGGACGTGACGTCAAACGGTGATTTCAGACTGATCTGCTGGAATAAAGGCGCGGCATATCAGAAGGCTGAAGAACATGATTGATATAAAACTGACAGATGCAGAGATCCAGGATTTGAAAATTTCGTACTTTTCTCAGGCGGATGAGACTATAGAAGATCTTCAGCAGCAGGTTATGGAAGTCGAGAAAAATCCTTCTGATGAGAATTGGAGGGCCTTAAAGCGCTCATTTCACACTTTAAAGGGCGATTCAAAGGCTATGGGGTTCAATGCCCTCGGCACTTTTGCACATAAAATCGAAGACCTGATTATAGACATTAAAAATAGAACGCCTGACAGATTTTTTTTTGATCTCATGTTTGAATGTGTTGACCTGTTCAAGCTTTATCTGGACAAGACAGCTGATAATCAGGAAATAGACATAACAGCTATAGCTAAAAAAATAGATTCCTACAAAAATGGATATGTATCCAAAGTTTCTGAAACTGCTGTAATAGATGAACAACCTTCAGCTGATAAGGCAGTAAAGAAAAGTCTTCCATTCTTAAGAATTGAGCCTGAACGCATTGATAAAATAATGAACCTTGTCGGGGAACTTGTTATCGGCCGTTCAATGCTTGCCCAGGTTGCTCATGATATAGATGATCTGAGCAAAAACGATGTCTCGGCACATCTTGAGAATTTGAATTCCTCTTTTGAAAGAACTTTATCTGACCTCCAGAGATCTGTGATGAAAGTTAGAATGCTTCCGGTAGAACAGGTCTTCAGGCGCTTCCCCAGACTGGTGAGGGACCTTTCAGCAGACAACGGTAAAACTGTCAGGCTTGTTATTCAGGGGGAAAAAACAGAGCTGGATAAAAGCATTTTGGATGTAATAGGCGAACCTTTGCTGCATATCGTGAGAAATGCCGTTGATCACGGGCTGGAAAATTCTGATGAAAGAAGGGCGTTGGGTAAACCTGATGAAGGCGTGATCTACCTCAGGGCATTCCATCAGGGGAATCAAATCATAATCGAAGTGCTGGACGACGGAAGGGGCATTGACATTGATAAACTGAAGGAGAAGGCTGTTCAAAAAGGTCTTATAACAGGCGAACAAGAAAGTAAAATGAGCGCCAGAGAGGCATTGAACCTTATTTTTCTTCCGGGATTTTCTACAGCAAAGGCTGTAACAGAAGTGTCAGGAAGAGGAGTCGGAATGGATATAGTTAAGACTGTAGTTGAATCTCTGAGAGGAATAATAGATATAGCTTCTGAAAAAAACAAGGGGACAAGGATTACGTTAAGGCTTCCGCTAACCCTGGCTATCATAAAGTCTATTCTTTTTGTTCATAAAGAGGAAATTTTTGGTATTCCTCTAACTTCGGTCAGCGAGATACTCAGAGTGGTCAAAAAAGATATTGATACAATTGCAGGAAAGCCTGTGCTCAGACACAGGGACGGAATAATTCCTTTGATATCGATTGGCAGGACAGAGGTGACGAGTGGAAAAAACTTTGTAATATTGATCGGCGTCGCCCAGATGAAGGCTGGGCTATTAGTCAAAAAAATAATCGGCGAAGAAGAGCTTGTGATTAAATCTTTGGATGATGAGGTGACGACCGGCCTTGTCACTGGGGCTTCTATCCTTGGAAACGGCAAGGTTGTACTGGTGCTGGATCCATTATTTTTGATTAAAAAGGCATCTTCACATCATAACGCTACAGGCTAAGGAGAAAATATTTTGCAACAGAGCAAAAAGACAAAAGTTCTTGTGGTTGATGATTCGGCTTTAATGAGAAAGCTGATATCTCTGATCTTATCCAGAGATAAGAATATAGAAGTCGTCGGCACTGCCATGGACGGAGATTTTGCATTGAGGAAGATCCCTCAGTTAATGCCTGATGTCATAACCCTTGATATTGACATGCCGCGGATGAACGGCCTTGAGGCTTTGAAGGTGATTGTTAATGATTTTGGCATACCTGTGATTATGGTCAGCTCGCATACATATGAAGGAGCTGAAACGACTATCCGCGGTTTAGAACTCGGAGCTTTTGACTTTGTTTCAAAACCAAAACATGCCATATCATTGCATATACACGAAATAGCTAATGAACTTATAGAAAAGATTAAGGCTGCTTCAAAATCAAAGGTCATTAAAATAAAGGAAAAACCTGTTGTAAATATTAAACCAAAGCCTTTTATACAGTCTTTTGATTCATCGACTGCCAAAAGTATAGTAGCAATCGGCATATCTACAGGCGGGCCGCAGAGTCTTATCGAGATACTGCCAAACCTGCCGAGCTCGTTCCCATACGGAATTTTGATTGTGCAGCATATGCCTGAAAAATTTACAGAGCTGTTCGCCAAGCGCCTGGATTCAATATGCAACATCAGCGTTAAGGAGGCATCAAGCGGTGATGTTGTAAGGCCGGGGCTTGCTCTGTTAGCGCCGGGTGGCAGGCATCTTAAGGTAAAAAAGACTCCTGTCGGAGCTGTCGCGGTTCTGAGCAGTTCAAAAACTGTGAGCGGATATAAGCCTTCGGCAACAGTATTGTTTAATTCAGTCGCTGAAGAATACGGGAATAGTTCTATTGGAGTGATAATGACTGGCATGGGTGAGGACGGGGTTGAGGGTTTAAAGAAAATAAAAGAAAAAGGGGGATTTACCATAGCGCAAAACGAAGATACCTCAATTGTATTTGGAATGTCTAAGGTTGCGATCGAGACCGGGTGTGTTGACAGGGTCTTAGGCCTTCATGAAATAGTTCCTTACCTGATTACGATGTCAGACGCTAAGCGGGATGTTAATGTTGCAGACAAAAATTCAGTTCAAGTTCTAAATTAAATAGATAGCGGAGATTAAATGAAAAATGTTCTTGTTGTTGAACCTTCACCTACTATGCGGCTTTTTATAAGAATGTTTCTCAGGGGGCTGGAGGATATAAATATTACGGAGGCTCAAAGCGGCGTAGAATGCCTTGAAAAACTCAAGACTGACAGATTCGATTTATTAATAACAGATATAGGCATACCTGAATATGATGGCTTGCAATTGATAGAAATGGCAAGAAAGCTTGCAGGATCAAAGATGCCTATAATCATACTTGCGCCCAAAGGGGAGCAGACTAACACTGAAAGAGCGCTTTCTGTAGGCGCTGACTATTGCGTTACAAAACCGATTATTGGCCCGACGCTTACAAATCTTGTTATTAATTGCATCCAGACCGTCAAATAGTCACTTAATTTTGAAATCTTTATTTAATAACAGAAAAATATCCCCTTCTGCCAAATCATGGCGGAGTTCAACTGATTTTGTAATGCCAAGACCTGCAGTAAGTATTTCAGCCGGGTCAAGGTATACAAGGTTTATATCCTTTGCTTTTGAATAACTGCTTAAACAGTTGAACACCAGCGTTTTATTTGTATAAGTGAAAAGCTTGCCTAAATATTTTTTAATGGATTCTCTGACGCCATCAATTTTAAGATTAAATACGCCGCATAAGATCACATAATCAAAGCATCCCTGCAAATCTTCTGAATCCAGATCTAATGCAATGAATTTAGCTTCGGGATAGTCTGCTTTGGCCGTATCGATAAGACTTTTATTTAAGTCAACTCCTGTATATCTTGCATTAATGCCTTTCTCTTTTAGAAAACCGTAAAAGTCGCCTTTGCCGCATCCAAAGTCAAGAATGCTTTTTTCATCGGGATTAATCATTTTTAGGATACATTCATATCTGAGTCTTTGCCCTGATTGTGTCCAGCCGACTGCTGCGGGCATATTCCCGAAGAAAGAGAGTTTTTTGGAATAAAAATCTATGATGTACTCTTTTGCCAGTTCATCCATATTAATCCTTTGCTGAATAAAGCGCGCATTTATAGGGATCTTTCCCTAAGGCATTGCCAGAAAGCTCTGCCCTGTATCTGCAGCCTCCTCGGCATAAATCTATGTGCTCGCATTTGCATTCCAGTTCTTGAAGACGAATTGGTTTTATCTTCTTCCAGCTTTTTAAGAGCCCGTCTTTTACAGTGCCGGAAGGCTTGTCAGAATAAAAAGAGCATTTGGAAATTTTGCCATCGGCATTTACACAGGCCAGATGAAGCCCGCATGCAAAACCGGGAGAACTGTCATGAAGACCAGAACTGTATCCAAAATTAAGATACTTACCGCCTGAGGCAGGATTAACAAAAAACTCAGGATTTTTCTCGATCCTGCCTGTTCTACATGGAATGTCAACAGTCCAGTCTTTTATCCCCAGGCCTTTAAATAATGAATCCATCTCTTCGAAGTCATTCAGATTCCTTGAATGAATCATTGTTGAAACAGAGACCTCAAAGCCGGAGTCAGCTGCAAGCCTGATTGCCTTAATCGCAGACTTGAATGATCCCTTGCCTCTCAATGAATCATGGGCATTCTTGAGTCCGTCAACGCTTATCTGTATTTCTTCCACATTCAGACCTTTGAGGACTTTCTGATTAAGGAGCAAACCGTTTGTAAAAAGAACTTTTCTGAACAGGAAATCAGGCAAAATCCAGTTTATATCTTCAAATCTTTTATGCAGTAACGGCTCTCCGCCGGTTATCAATAATCTTAGACCCTGCATGTTTTGGAACTCAGACAATATTATTTTTATATCTTCATAAGAAAGTTCGTTATTTTTCTGACTTTCGATGTAACAATGCCGGCATTTAAGATTGCATTTATCCGTGATCTGAAGTTCAAGATACCGAAGGGAAGGCACAGGAGACTTTATAAGTTCAGGTCTTTTGACTGAGTTTTTTATTGCAGATAATATGCCTTCATTAAGGCAATAGTCTGCAAAATCATCTTTATTAATATCACATCCGTCACTTGATGAACATCTTTTAAGCAGATCAAATGACTCGTCATCAAGCTCATACAGTTCGTCTGTTTTAAAATCAAACACTGCCGGGGTCTCAAGCCATTTCAGGGCTGAATTTTCAGATAAGAAAAGGCGCATTTAATATTATACTGTAGAAGCGCTCTTTGTTGATTTCTGGTATTATTTTTAAATGAAAGAGCGTTTAGAT
>CAZBSJ010000004.1:15518-22145 GCA_964494165.1 uncultured Nitrospiraceae bacterium | reverse complement strand
GATGCATAAAGCATCTCAAATACCATCATCCCTTTTTCAAAAATCTCTGTATCATTTTTGGCCGTGCCCTGAATGCCGGTCAGAACCTCTTCTATTCCTTTGGCCTCCGGAGCGCTAAATTTTTCGTCCTTAATGTCCAGCTCGTGCACTGTCTCAGAAATCTTCCTGACTGCCTCATCCTTTATGCCAAAAGATCTAACCAGCACCTCAAATGTGCACATATCTCCGATGTGGGTAAACTCACCTCCCCTAACGTCGAAAGTGACGGCTTTTTTAATGTAAAGTTTCTCAATGTCCTTCTCGCTCATGGTTTTGAATTCTGCTTTTTTGTCGATGAAACTTTTAATAAGCCAGGCAGAAGCAATCCTGTCCACAAAAGGCTTCTGGCGCGTTATCCAAATCTTATTCTGATAATCTTCTTTTTTCCTATGCACTAAGGCTGTTGCTGCCGGGACAACTTTCTCCCCATGCCCTGCTATATCTCTGAGCGATTCCCTCATAGATTTGAGCCTGCTTTCAATTTTAGTCCCTGAGCTTGATGCGAAAAAATCCGTCTTTCTTATAGTCTCAATCTCTTTTGCCAGCCTGTTAAGCTGTTCTGGCAGCCTGACAGCATCCTTATTCCTGCTGCCTTTTTTTATGCTGCCAAGCCTTCTCTCATATTCCTGGAGTTTTTTTTCAACGCCCTTATATTCAGACGCCTTTTGCTTTTTGAAAAGCTCGGCAATTTCGCTGTCTTGCATTGTCTCGAGCTTGTCAACCCGCACAAACATGCCTTCGCCTTTCATTGTGGCGACCTCTGCCACAAGCCACTGGAAAAATTCATAGTTGGCTTCGTTATTTGGAAGGATATACACAGCCCCCTTAAGATGAATTGCGCCTGCCTTTGAGAGCTTTCTCCACAGCTTTACCCTGTTGGCTACCGGTCTGGACGGAACGCTGTAGAACAGCAGCAGCCACCCCTTACCTATACTTTTCTTGTAACTCATGATACAAATGTAACATATGTTACATCTAATGTCAAGTTAGTATTTTACAGGGGCTATTACAAAAATACTTTGGAGCATTTCTTGCAACCTTTTTATTAAACACCGCGAGACGGTATTTGATTGTTAGAACAGAGTTTGACATGGAAACAGCATGATTACCTTATAAAAACGGGATTTCCCTTTTATCCTTATCTGCCTGAACCCTCAGTTCATCAAAATATGTTACAGAATCTGCCTTTGTCCATATTCCCACATATCCTTCTATGTCTTTTTCCGCAGAATATTCGATAATCGGGCTTTCATCGAGATATCCCTTTATATGATTACCCCTGATTTCCACCGACAGCCTGTACCATTTATCTGAGTCGATCTTGTGGTTTATGCTTGACCGCTGAATCCTTTTATTATTTATATATTCAAAAAGTATTATATTGTCCTCCAGAGCGTTTATCCTGAATACAAAATAATTACTTACATCCCGGAGGCCGAATGCTATCCCGCCGGCACGGTCAATATTCCCGCTTACAGGCTTAACCCTGACGCTGACAACAGCATCTTTTATTTTCGCATCCTTAGCAATAGCAATGGGAAAGTAATAATAAGCCTCAATATTGTCCAGGAAGTCCTGCAATGCAGGGCCGACAAATTTGCCAACAACTCCGACAACGCCCGAGGATAAGCTGAAGCCCGCCTTTGAGCCGTCCTGGATACAGATTTTTCTGTCTCCTTCAGCAGAAACTACCCAGTGCCCTCCATG
Organism: uncultured Nitrospiraceae bacterium; assembly: GCA_964494165.1. Taxonomy (GTDB): domain Bacteria; phylum Nitrospirota; class Thermodesulfovibrionia; order Thermodesulfovibrionales; family UBA1546; genus CAZBSJ01. Next base: position 20,399 of record CAZBSJ010000004.1, on the reverse strand, counting down.
AGTATAAAAGCCGGAGAGTTGATCCTCACGTTTTTTGGAAAGAAAATCGTATTCTTCGTTAAAAAATGCGTCCGCAAGGCGCGTTACATCTTCCTGATTCGATAATGCCATATCGAGCAGGCGTGCGGATGCAAGCAGTCTTCCCATCTGATCGAGCTTGCCCTCCATAGACGCCTGATCAAAACCAGTCATGGATGCTGTTATTAAATCGCCATTGATCGTGGTCTGGAACTCCAATCTTTTCAGTATCTCTGCGATAAAGTATATCCTCAAAAGCCTTCCGTAATAGTTGCCTGCCCCGCCAGTAAACTGCATGGAGATATAATTTTGGCTGCTGTCTTCGCCGCATAATGCGTCTATTGTTGCAAAGTGATATCCAAACTTTGCGCTGAAATTCATATACTCTTTTGACATGATTGCATAACTCGTCCCGCCGGGCAGTTCTCCGAATTCTGATATCGCGCTTGCTGCCAGAAGCGTCATAAAATTTTTTGCATCGAAATTTATAGTCCCCTCCCATGATATCCCCGGATGCGTAAACCCCTTCCATATCGCTTTCATCGGATAGGATGTTATGTCTTCAGGGGCAATATTGTCGCATGTGGTCAATCCTTTCCTTAGTCCGCCTCCGATGTCTATGAGACAGAGGTCTAAGGGCAATGCGGAATTCAGCCTTATTGCCTTTGCATCTTCAGCCTCTTCTGTAAGTCCGAACATTGCCTTCATCGCGTTTTCGTGCGTAAAGCGTATTATGTCATGAAATGTCTTGCAGCCCTCCTGCGTAAATTCCGGGCTTTTGGTGTCTATCAGATTTAAGGGTGAAATCCTGTCAAGAATACGTCTTAGCCTTTGATGAACAGGGCTTCCGATAATCGATTTCTGCGGCGGACGCATTTTCTTAATAAGCGGCTCAACTATCCCCTTATAGACTGTCCCGTTTGAAGCTGACATGGTAACTACATCTCCATCTTTTAAAACAGAGGTTGCATTCTTTGCATCAACTATTGCCGGCACTCCAAATTCTCGTGCAACAGACGATAAATGGCTTGATGGGCTTCCGATGTCTGTAATCAAACCTTTAACAGTCCCTAAAATCTTTGCATAGTTTGGCGATGCTGTTTTTGCAACAAGGATGGAGTCAGCCGGAACATTGACAGGGTCATCTCCTTTTGCAATATGTACTGTTCCTGCCGCTATCCCGGGCGAGGCAGATTTACCATCCTTAATCAGCACCTCATGCCCTGATATCGGCTCTGCCTTTTCTTCTTTGTCTGTAGTGACTCTCAGAAATCTTAACGGCCTGGACTGCAGGATGAAAAGTTCACCCTCTTTATTTATCGCCCATTCTATATCCTGAGGCGAGCCGAAAAACTCCTCAAGCGCTAAACCATAATCTGCAAGCGTTTTAATCGCATCATCATCAATGGAAGGAGCCTCTTTTTTATTTCCCGGCACTGCCTCAAGAGAGGTTCCTCCGTCAGACAGATTTATCAGCTTATTTTCTTTTTTTGATATTTCTTTTTTTACTATTATCTTGCTTGTCCTATCAAGATAAAAGGTATCCGGAGATGCGCTTCCGCTTACCAGCTGCTCGCCCAACCCCCAAACAGAGCTTATCCTTATCGAATTGTCGCTATCAGCAGCAAAGCTTCCTGTATATACAACCCCGCTTGACTCAGAGCTAATTATCTCAACGCATGCAACACACATCGGCGTCTCCCTGTCATCAAGCCCGTAGCGTATTCCGTACGATAAAGCTTTTGCAGAGTACTTGCTTGCAAGCACGGTCTTGTAAGCCTCGATAATCTTTTCCTTATCTACATTAAGCACCGACACATATTGGCCGGCAAATGTCGCATCCGTGTCCTCGCCTACTGCGCTGCTTCTCATTACAACGCGCACATCTTTCCGCGTTGTTTTCTCAAGCTCAGCATACGCCTCATGTATTTTCCTGCTAATCTCCTCAGGCACCTCTGCATCGAGAATCATTTTCTGAATTTTTTGACTGGCACTGTCAATATCAGCAAATTGACCAAGTGACATCGCTGAGATTTCTTTCTCGATCTTCCCCTGAAGCTGGTTCTCATCCAGAAATCTTTCAAATGCGTAAGCAGTAACAGCAAAGCCTTCAGGGACTGGAAGGCCAAGAGAGTTTTTGATTGATGCAAGGTTAGCTGCTTTTGCCCCAACCATTGGGGCCATATCTTTTGTTATCTGGCTAAAAGGCAGCACGAGATCTTTGAAAGCATGTTTATACTTAGGCTTAAGGTCTTCAGATATTTCTTTGTCAATCATCTCGATTAATTTTTCTATCTCAGAGAATGTCCTGCCGGAGAGTTTTTTGTAAGAAAAAACCAGACCGCGAATATTCTCGAGAAGATCTTCATATTTTATGCTGATTAACGGAAGGGTAAAATTTTCTCCGCTGAAAAACACCTGTTCCATCTCAGCCATCACCTTTAAGGCTGTCCTGTCATGATTTAAGAAGGTCTTGAAATGGTGATACTTTTTAACATGAGCGCCCTCAAGGTTAACCAAAGGCATGCACCTTTTTTTCTTCGAAAATTTGTCGAGAAATTTCATATCAGCCCTCCGCTAAATACCTGAAAATCATTTTTTTCATCTCTTCTCTGAGTTTTATATAGGCCTGGATTGAGCCAAACCTGTAACCCGACAACGGGTCATGGAAAATGATGCTCTCTATCTGTCCGTGATAAGGATAGTTCGGGCACATCCTTTCCACATCAGAGCAAAGGACTACAATCCTGTCAAAAGAACAGTTTCTGAATACGTCTATATGCCTGGACTTCCTGTCATTAACTTCAATTTTGCTCTCCTGAAGCGCTTTAATGACATAGTCGTTTGTCTTCATCGGAATTGTTCCTGCGGAAAAAGCAGCCCATTTGTCAGAGAAAAAATGGTTTGCAATCGCCTCTGCCATCTTCGAACGGACCGAGTTTCCTGTGCATACGAACAATATGGTTCTTAAGCCAGCAGCCTTTGCTATTTTGCATTTAAGAACATTATTCTCAGGCAATCCTGTTCCATCCTTATATACCCTGCAGACCAGCCCCTCTTCGTTAGCAGTATCAGGTTCTACATCCTCTCCGTTAATCCTGATTGTCGGGGAACCGGGAAATGAATAAAGCCTAACGTGGTCCTCTGTTTTAATCTCTATTTTCTTAAGTGGAATATTCAGTCCAAGCGATCTGGTTGTGTCATGAATTAGCCTTTTTGTCTTTTTGAAGTGCGGACAGTCCTTAATGTACAGAAGCTCTATATGAACTGAAGGTGCTTCATCTAAAATAGGGGTATTCTTCTTTTTAGGCTTAGATTTCATTCGGATTCCTGTACGAGGCGCCAATAGCATCAGCAAGGGCTTTATTAGCAATTTCGCCTTTATATGTGTTTAGAGAGCTTTTTATTTCGCCAGATTCTTTTAACGCCCTGTCTACTCCCTTGCCAGCAAGAATTTTTATATACTGGAACGTAGCATTTGTCAGAGCCAGAGTAGAAGTCCTTGGATATGCTCCCGGCATGTTTGCAACGCAGTAATGTATTATTCCGTCAATCACATAGATCGGGGTATCATGTGTTGTAGGCTTTGACGTCTCAGCGCAACCGCCCTGATCAACTGACACATCCACTATCACTGCGCCCTGTTTCATTGTCTTAAGCATCTCTCTTTTTATAAGGACGGGTGTTTCCCCCCCGGGCACAAGGATAGCCCCTACAATAATATCAGCATCCACTATCTCCTCTCTGATATTATGCTCTGTAAGCGGCAGCGTCTTGAGCCTTCCCATAAACAGTTCGTCAAGTTTTTGAAGCCGCTCAACTCCCCTGTTCATTATAAAAGTATCCATCCCCAGGCCTACGCATACGTGTGCAGCATTTGAACCCACTACCCCTGCTCCAAGTATTACGGCTTTTGCAGGCTTGACCCCTGTCGCGCCTGTTGGAAGAACTCCGGTCCCTTTATATTTTTTTTGAAGATAATAAGCTCCCATTAGCGGAGCCATTCTCCCGGCTATTTCGCTCATTGGCGCTAACAAAGGCAATGCCCCGTCTTTTTGGAGAGTTTCATATGCAAGACCTGTGATTTTTTTCTTAAGCAAAATTTCCGCAAGCTCCCGGTTAGGAGCAAGATGAAGGTATGTGAATATTGCCTGCCCTTCTCGAAGAAGACCATATTCCTCAGGCAATGGTTCTTTTACTTTTAAAATAATATCTGATTTTTTGAATAATGTATCCCTGTCGACTATGTCAGCATCTTCATTCAGATATTCATTGTCGCTAAATCCGCTTCCCTCCCCTGCGCTGCTTTCTATAAGTATTGTATGTCCGTCTCTTTTCAGCTCTGCAACTCCGTATGGAGTTATTGCGACCCTGTACTCTTCCTTCTTTATCTCTCTTGGAATGCCGATAATCATTAAATATACTCCTACAATTAACTTGCCTGTTCTATTTTATATGGATATAATTTTATCATGCTTTCAGGATATGTTTTAGTCCTAAGACATAAATCTTTAACAGGGTTGGCATGCCGGAAAACATAATCGAATCTTTTAATGTAAAACGGCTTGATATCCTTGATGAAAAGGGCAATGCTGATGAAGCCCTAATGCCTTCGCTTGCCGATTCTGACATTAAGAAATTATACGAACTTCTTTTCCTTTCAAGGACATTTGATCAGCGGGCCCTAAATCTCCAAAGGGAAGGACGGCTTGGCACTTATGCCTCAATCCTTGGGCAGGAGGCATCACAGATCGGAAGCGCATTCGCCCTTGATAAATCAGACTGGATATTTCCGTCTTTCAGAGAGATGGGCGTATACATAACTATGGGATACCCGCCCTTTATGCTGTTTCAGTACTGGTC
>CAZBSJ010000004.1:0-15418 GCA_964494165.1 uncultured Nitrospiraceae bacterium | reverse complement strand
ATAAACAGACCGCATCAAAAACCATTGCTCAGAAAGCGTTTGCCTACGGATTTGAGGGAATCCAGGTTGACGGCAATGATGTATTTGCGGTTTACAAGGCAACAAAAGATGCTGCGGATAAGGCAAAAAGGGGTGATGGTCCTACATTTATCGAGTGTTTCACTTACAGGATGTCTGACCATACAACAGCTGATGATGCATCCAGATATCGATTAAAAGAAGAGATTGATACATGGAAATCAAGAGACCCCATCTTAAGGCTTAGGGCATTCATGGAGAAAAAGGGGATATGGACAGAACAGTATCAAAAAGAGACAGAGGATAAGGCAAAAGCCGTTGTTGATGATGCTGTAAAAAAAGCTGAAGCAATAGAACCTCCGGATCCAAAGGACATGTTCACATATACCTATGAAAAACTTACACCAAGGCAGAAAAAGCAGATGAAGGAGTTATGATTAACAGGCAGGGAATGAGCGAGGATACTGTATCCCGCACCATGAAAAAAATGTGAGATCTTAATATGCCAAAGCTAAATATGGTTCAGGCTATAAACCTTGCATTAAAGGAAGAGATGCAGAGGGATAAAAACGTTGTTTTGCTTGGCGAGGATGTTGGCAAAGACGGCGGAGTTTTCCGCGTATCAGAGGGTCTTATTGACCAGTTCGGCCCGGAAAGAATAATTGATACTCCGCTGGCAGAATCAGGGATAGTCGGCGCCGCAATCGGAATGGCCGTATATGGATTAAAGCCTGTTGCTGAGATACAGTTCATGGGCTTTATTTATCCTGCGATAGACCAGCTGTTCTCGCATGCATCAAGAATACGTTCACGCTCAAGAGGAAGATATACCTGTCCATTGGTAATCAGGACTCCCTATGGCGCGGGTATTAAAGCGCCTGAACTGCATTCTGAAAGCACAGAGGCTTTGCTCTGCCACATGCCCGGCATAAAGGTTGTGGTTCCATCATCTCCTTACACTGCAAAGGGACTTTTGATCTCTTCAATCAGAGATCCTGACCCGGTTGTATTCCTTGAATCAACAAGATTGTACCGTTCCATTAAAGAGGATATCCCTGATGACGAATACTCGATTCCTCTGGGCAAGGCAAGGATTGCGAAGGAAGGCAAAGAAGTTACTGTCATATCATGGGGCAGCATGCTCCAGAGAACACTCCAGGCTGCAGATGAATTTGACGCAGAGGTAATAGACCTAATGACCTTAAACCCCTTCGATGAGGAAGCAATATTCAAATCAGTAAAAAAAACAGGAAGAGTCATTATCGTGCATGAAGCTCCAAAGACAGGAGGATTCGGTGCAGAGATTTCAGCAACAATAGCAGAAGATGCAATGCTTTATCTAAAAGCTCCGATAATCAGGGTGACAGGATATGATGTTGTCATGCCACTGCCAAAGCTCGAGGACTTTTATATGCCAACTGTCCTAAATATAAAGGAAAAAATTAAAATGCTCTTGCAATATTAGTCATAAAATGCTTTAAATATCTTAGGACAGTGAAGCCTCGGACTAACAGCCACAATGGGAAGGAGGTGAGTGTAAAAGCTTTTTTATCTTATACATGGACATTGCTTAGAGTTCTATGCGCATCGTTAGCTAAATAATAAGGAGGTAGTATGAGGAAAGTAGTTGTTGTTTTGTTTCTGGCTTTGCTGCTAATACCGATGACCTTATTTGGAGCGGACCTGAATTTTGGCCTTCTGCCAAGACTTACAGAACAGGAGATGATTGAAGGGTTTACCCCGCTCGTACAGTATCTCGAAAAAGAATTAGGCGTAAAAGTAAAACTTACTATTCCGAAAGACTTTGACACATGGACAAAGGATGCAAAGGCAGGCGCTTATGACATTGCCTATTCAAATCCCTATCTTTATGTCCTTGTAAAAAAAGCTGCTGCTGTTGCCGACCCATTGGTTATTGCATCAGAACCTGAGATCGGCAAGAATTTACAAGGAACCGTGATAGTAAAAAATGACAGCACTATCAAGAGCATTAAAGAGCTGAAGGGCAAAACTGTTGCAGCTACGGATCCCGGCTCTGCAGGAGCATATCTAGTGCAAATGCTCATGCTGCAAAAAGAAGGCGTTAAAAAGGATGATGTAAAGGTAATATTTGAGAAGAAGCGCGATCCGGTAGCTCAAGCTGTTCTGGATGGTAAAGCCGATGCAGGCTTCATTAGAAATGACGACCTCGAGAAACTTAAAGCAGGCCCTGATAAATTCCGCAAACTCGGCGTAAGCGACCCTATTCCCAACTGGCCGATATTTATCGCAAAGAAAATGGATCCTGCTCTTGCCTCAAAACTCAAGGATGCCCTCTTGAAACTTAAACCCGGGGATCTTAAGTCCCTTGCAGTTCTTGCGCCTGCAAAAATCGATGGATTTGTCGCCACCTCTGATAAGGACTTTTCTGTCATGGTGGATGCGGCTAAAGCAGCAGGTACATATTAGTAATGTTTTACTTTTGCCTTGGAGTAAAAACCGTAAGGTTAACTGCTTCAGGGCAAAAGTTAATTAAACTATTATGGAGGAATTAATGAAGCGTTATTGGTTATCAATTGCCATTGCAATAAGCGCAACTGTATTTATGCTTTATCAAAATGGAGCTTTTGCTGAAAAGCCCAAAGGAGCAGCTGCTCCTCCTGCAGCAAAAGAAGTAAAGGTTGAGGAAAAAGCTGTTATGTCTTCAGCAGAGACCATTTCTGCTGAGATTGACAAGACTTCCCTGAGTAACGGCGGGACAATTACAGTAACAGGGAAGGCACCTGCAGGCAAGCCTGTTTATATAGAGGTTTGGTCCGAGCAGATGGTGCGCGCTTCCCGGTTTGATGCAGATGTAGACAAGGATACAGGGAAAAGGCCTTATATACTATATATGACCAATGAGATGCCGGCCTATTATAAGCTCTTTGTGCCGACTGAGTTTAAAGAGGCGCTTGAAAATTCAAAAAAAGAGGGCAGAAAGTGGAGCACATCTAAGACCTTAACTAATTTTGGCGCTACTGCAGTATATTCGGTTCCAGCAAAAATAAAGATAGACCGCTATCAGGCAACACTTTGGGGAAGCATAATCGGCTCCCGCGGTGAGCTGCTGTCTCAAATGGATGGCGCTGAAAACAAAAGACGTTCTATGCAGCTTCTAAAAGCCCGCTTCAGAAACCCAGATAAAGTATTTGGCACAGACGTAGTTGTTAATCCCGATGGCACATACAAAGCAGAAATTAAAATCCGTCAGGGCCTCGCTCCTGGAAAATATTTTATAAAAGCTTCTGTAGATAAAGAGATAAAAAGCGAGGCATTAACCTTTGAGAACAACATTAAATTTCCTCTGCTCTACATGAGCAATGCAGGGACAAGCCTGAATATCCTTGGACCATTCTTCCTCGTACTGGCAATTGCCACATTCGGAGTTTTGATGGGCGCTGGCGGCGGATTTATCATAAATCCATTGCTGGTCTCCATTTACCCGATACCTCACACAATCGTGGCTGGAACAGTCATGCCTACAGTCCTATTTTCTCAGGGCAGCGGAATTATGAACTATTCAAAGATTAAGTTCATAAGCTGGAAGGTTGGCGTAACAATGGGTCTTGCCATGGTTGCAGGCGGATTCATTGGCCCAAAACTGACTGAGATGATTACCCTTGATCAGTTCAAATTCGTATTCGGCTGGATATTGATAATCCTTGCAGCCTTAATGTTCTGGCAGACCACCCCGGGATATATTTCGAAGAACAAGAAGGAACAGGCGATTCTCGGTGAATACAAAAAGCGGGCAGAAGAAGCTGCCAAAGCGAAAAAGGCTTAAGGAAGGAGGGACATCATGAAAATAGAATTCTGGGGACAAGAATTTAAAGTAAACATGGTATTGGGTTGCATAGGAGCCTTTTTGATCGCTATCATCTCATCCATGTTTGGATTTGGCGGCGGTCCGTTTATGGTTCCGTTAATGACAGTTGGGCTGGGTCTTCCAATGTATGTTGTTGTCGGCAGCTCGCTGCTTGCAATATTTTTCAATACATTGATGGGATCTGCCCGTCACTACATGTTCGGGAACTTTGACCTGTTGCTCTTTGTTGTAATGTTCCCTGCAGCCATACTCGCAGGGTATATATCTCCGAAGATTGCAAAACGCATAAGCCCCCTCTGGGTAAAAAGAGTGGCGGTAGTCGGCTTGCTGTTGCTCGCATTGAACCTGCTGGGAGTGTACTAAAGGTTAATTCTCTGTCAAACAGGGGCAAGAATTATGGCGCCGGCTTGCATAAAAACAGGCCGGCGCCGTTCTATCCGGAGTTTTTGAATATCTACAGTTACATCAATAAAACAGAGCTAAAGTCGCAAAGCTGATTGATATTGATTTATAATAAGAAAATGTCTGGGTTCAGGAGGTAATGTATGGCTGAAAGCATTTATAGCATGTGCGGCATGTGTGCTGTCCGCTGCCCTATCAGAGTAGAGGTAGAGGATGGCGCTGTTAAGTGGATTGAAGGCAATCCCCATGCGCCCGGGATTGAAGGGAGTCTTTGCGCAAAGGGTTCTGCCGGGCTTGCATTCGAATATGACAGTGAACGGCCTCAACAGCCTATGATAAGAGAGGGCGAACGCGGCTCAGGCAAATGGAAAAAAGTTTCATGGGATGAAGCATTAGATTATATTACTGACAAATTAAAGCAGATAACAGAAAAGCATGGGGCTAAATCTATTGCACTTGCAGACAGAAGCGGACCTTTCACAGATCTTACAAAAAGCTTCATGAAGGCTTTGGGCTCGCCCAATTATCTGGACCATGATGATACATGCGCAAAAAATGTTAATCTGGCTGCCCAGTCTTTATTCGGCTACGGACGCGGCGAATTGTCGTATGATTTCGCGAACACAAAGCATATCGTGCTTTACGGCAGAAATGTTTTTGAGTCGCTGCAGGTTAAAGAAGTGAATAACATCCTTGATGCAATTGATAAAGGCGCCAAGGTTACTTATATAGACGTAAGGGCAACTGTCACTGCTGCAAAGGCCGACAGATTTCTCATGATAAGACCCGGCACAGACTATGCATTTAATCTTGCCCTGATTAATACAATAATTAAAGAGAAACTTTATGATGCTGATTTTGTAAATAAATATTTCTCAGGCTTTAATGAGCTTGAGAACTTCGTGCAGCCTTACACTCCTGAATGGGCTGAAAAAGAAACTGGCATACCAGCACATGAGATAGTTAACCTGGCAAGAGACTTGGGCAGTGCAAAACCCAAAGTCATATTCCACGGCGGATGGATGCTTGCCCGCTATATTGACTCTTTTTACAGCAGCCGCTCTATCTATATCCTGAATGCTTTGATGGGAAGCATAGAGACTAAAGGCGGGATAATAATAGCTAAAGGAGCAAAAGATGCAGGGGCAAAAGGCCTTAAATCATTGGGCGACAACATCCCTGACGTTAAGGACAAGATATTTGACGCTGACATGCCGAACAAATCATTAGGCACAGGACACGTCGTAAATCTTTATAAGGTTATCAAAACCGGGACACCTTATCCTGTAAAGGCGTTCATTGCATACAGGTATGATCCCATGGCTTCCTTGCCTGATCCTGAGGAACAAAAAAAGGTGCTCGATAATTTGGATCTGTTGGTTTCGATTGATGTAAATTACAGCGAAACAGGATGGTATTCTGACGTAATACTGCCTGAAGCCACATATCTTGAACGGTCAAATATCTTAGCCGTTCAGAAAGGACCAAAGCCTTCTTTCATAATGAGACGGCAGTCTATCTCACCGAGGTATAACAGCAAGCCTGCATGGGAGATATTCACACTGATTTTACAAAAAATGGGCGCAGGAAATTACTTCCCATACAAGAGCATCGAGGACATATGGAATTATCAGCTCGAAGGAACTGGCGTGAAAATAGAGGATTTCAATGCCAAGGGAACCGTGGGTCTTGCAAAAGAACCTATTCTCATGGACAGAAATGACATCAAATTCAAAACCCCATCAGGCAAGGTAGATATCCTCTCGCAGATGCTCGATAAGAACAAATTTGAATTTCTTGCCAAATACGCAACCCCGAAGAAGCCGGAGAAAGGAACGTTCAGATTGACCTTTGGGAGAACCGCAGTGCATACACATGCCCAGAGCCATAACAATATTTATCTAAATGAAATACTATCTGAGAATGTACTCTGGATGAATGAAAAAGAAGCAAAAGACCTTGGGATAAAAGATGGAGACAAAGTTGAAGTTTCAACAGACGGCTATAACGGAAAGATAAAGGCAAAGGTAACTCCACACATACATCCCGAGGCAGTTTTTATGCTTCATGGCTTTGGGAATGAGGTGCCTCTTAAAACAAGGTCATTTAAAAAAGGGTTAAGAGACACAAAATTCCAGACTGGACTGCTGGAAACAGTAGACCCCGTAGGCGGAGGAGTCGCTTATCTTGAATGTATGGTTAAGGTTAAAAAAGCTTGATAACGTAGGAGGAATACGATGAGCATATATTACATTTATCAGGACCAGAAAAGATGCATTGGTTGCTATGCCTGCGAGGTTCACTGCAAGACAAAGAATAATCTGCCAGTTGGGCCCAGGTTCTGCAGGATAATACCCGTTGGGCCTAAGATGGCAGGCGGCATTCCCAAGATGCAGTTTGTGTTCATGCCGTGTTTTCACTGTGAAAAACCATGGTGCATATCAGCCTGCCCGACAGGAGCAATGCAGAAAAGGACAAAAGACGGCATTGTATTTGTTGAGCAAAATTTGTGTATTGGATGCAAGTCATGCATAACCGCATGTCCGTGGGGCGTGCCTCAATGGAATAAGGAGACAGGAAAGGCAGTTAAATGTGATTATTGCATGGACAGGATTGATAAAGGACTGAAACCTGCCTGTGTTACGAAATGTACGGCACACTCATTGAAATGGATCACTGCTGTAGAAGCGTCTGCTTTGAAGCGGGAAAGATTTGCAAAAGAGATTGCAGAACAGGGCGCAATTTAAGGCGCTCTTTAAGGAGGAATTTTTATGAATGTAAAAGCGCTCCTCGAATCAAAAGGCAAAGATGTATTTTCAATGGAATCCGATAGTACAGTTGAGGCAGCCATAGAAATGATGGCCGGCAAAAAGATAAGCGCCATACTTGTGACTGAGAAGAAAAAGCCTGTAGGAATATTTACTGAAAGAGATGTGTTAAGAAGCTATCTGACCAAGAAAGGTGTTTCCTTCCACGATATTCTCCTTAAGGATGTAATGACAACAAACCTAATCATTGCTGAGCCTGATGAAGATTTATGCAATGTAATGAGCGTAATGATCGAAAAGGGCATTCGTCACATGCCGGTATCAGACAAAGGCGGCATCATCGGAATGCTTTCCATACGAGATGTTTTGAAGGCACAGGTAGGCAAGCTTAGGTCTGAGATACATTACCTGAAAGATTATATCTCAGGCGGATAGAAGGCAAGCATATGACATTTGAGAAAATAAATGAAATACTTGCCCATTATCCTGACAAAAAGGGTAATTTAATCTCTATCCTGCACGAGGTCCAGTCAGAGTTCAACTATCTGCCGGAAGATGCACTTAGATACATCTCGAGACATCTTGATATACCAATCACAAGGCTTTACGCTATAGCCACCTTTTACCATTTCTTCAGCCTCAAGACTAAGGGGCGGCATACTATTAATGTATGCCTGGGCACCGCATGTCATGTCAAAGGTTCTGAGCGCATCCTGCGCGCAGTCGAACTGGCGCTGAATGTCATGGAAGGAGAGACTACCACAGATATGCGGTTCACCGTCGGTGCAGTAAGGTGCGTAGGAGCATGTAGTTTGGCCCCCGTGATGGTAATAGGGAAAAAGACCCACAGCAAGGTAAACCCCAAACAAATACCGGACATCTTAAATAAATATGAATAAGAAAAAAAAGGCAAAAAAACAGAACACCTCCTCTGGTAAAAAGCCGGCTAAGACCGCTAAAGTTCAGGCGAAAGCACCAGCTAAATTGGAGAGCAGGAAAGCCAAAACTCATCCTCCTGACCTCCCTGACCAAAAGATAAATATCAGCGTTTGCGTGGGAACAGGCGGACTTGCTAGCGGTGCTTCGGATATCATAAGCGCATTTCAGGAAAAGCTCTCGGAAAAAGAGATAGCTGAAAGGCTCCAAACCGGCACACTCGTAATCTCTGCTTTTAAAGAAAAACTTCACGAAGCCGGGCTTGAATGCGAAGTACGGAAGCGCTGTGAAGTAAAGCAGGTCGGATGCCGCGGTTTCTGTGCCAAAGACGTACTTGTTGATGTAGGAGTAGACGGAGAAACCGTAACCTATCAGCATGTCAAACCAGACATGGTAAACCGCATCATCGACCAGCACATACTGGGGGGGATGCCAGTTGAGGAGTGGGCTGTGGGCCCCGAGTACTCCACGTTTAACGGTCTCCAGCAGAAGCTTGTGCTTAAGGAATGTGGCATAGTTGATCCTGAAAGCATTGATTCTTATATAGCGCTTGGCGGATATGAATCTGCAAAGCTTGCCCTGACGCTTCTCCCTGATGAAATAATCAATGAAATAAAGAGATCCGGCCTCCGCGGGCGGGGAGGCGCTGGCTTTCCCACAGGACTTAAATGGGAATTCTGCCGCAGGGCTGAAGGAAGAGATAAATGCGTAATCTGCAATGCAGATGAAGGCGACCCCGGCGCTTTTATGGACCGTTCAGTGGTTGAGGGCAATCCGCATTCAATTATAGAAGGGATGCTTATCGGCGGATATGCCATTGGCGCAAGCAAAGGATATGTTTACATAAGAGCTGAATACCCACTGGCAGTACAAAGACTTAAAAAAGCTATTGATGACGCGCGCAAACGCGGCTGGCTGGGTACTGATATATGGGGCACCGGATTCGATTTTGATATTCACGTAGGGCTGGGTGCTGGCGCTTTTGTATGCGGCGAGGAAACTGCACTCATCGCCTCACTCGAAGGGCAAATTGGCGAGCCGCGCCCAAAGCCGCCATTCCCTGCCACGAAAGGTCTTTGGGGCATGCCAACCAATATAAACAATGTAGAGACATGGGCAAATGTGCCAAAGATAATTAAAAATGGCGCTGCCTGGTTTGCCGGTATCGGCACTGAAAAATCCAAAGGCACAAAAATATTTTCTCTGGTTGGGAAAATAAATAATTCAGGGCTTGTGGAAGTGCCAATGGGCATTCCCCTGCAAAAGATAATCTATGATATAGGCGGTGGCATCCCCGGAAACAAAAAACTGAAGGCCGTGCAGACCGGCGGGCCCTCTGGAGGATGCATACCGGCATCTCATATTGATACGCCGGTTGATTACGAAAGTTTGTGCGCATTAGGCTCTATTATGGGCTCCGGCGGAATGGTTGTAATGGACGAGGATACCTGCATGGTAGACGTGGCCAAGTTCTTTCTTTCCTTCTGTATGGACGAATCCTGCGGCCAGTGCACCCCCTGCCGTGAAGGAACAAGGGAAATGGTAAGGCTTCTGGACGAGATAGCAAAAGGACATGGAACACCGGAACATATTTTGCAGTTGGAAGAACTTGCAGAGACTATGCGCGAAGCCTCACTCTGCGGACTTGGCAAAACAGCACCCAATCCTGTGCTCTCCACTTTGCAGTACTTTAGGAATGAATACGATGCCCATATCTCTGATAAACGCTGTCCGGCCGGAGTGTGCCGTGCCCTCCTGACTTTCAGTATAGATCCTTCGAAATGCATAGGGTGTGGAATTTGCGCTATGAACTGTCCGCAGAAGGCCATCTCAGGAGAAAAGAAAAAGCCTCACCGCATAGAAAACTCAGAATGCATCCGCTGCAGTGTCTGCTTCGAAGGGTGCAAATTCGGCGCGGTTATAAAGGAATAAAAATGCCAACGATAAAATTAAATGAAACGAGCATACGGGTTCCCGAGAACACCACAATACTTGATATTGCGAGAAAACAGGGTTTGGATATCCCCACGCTTTGTTACCACGAAGCGCTTGGCCCTTACGGGGCCTGCAGACTTTGCCTTGTTGATGTCTCAAGCCCGATGCTTAGGCCCTCTATTATGACATCTTGCAATCTGCAACCTGCAGAAGGCATGAACGTGCAGACCAATACTCCCGATGTCATAAGAAAGCGCAAGGTGATATTCGAACTCCTCCTCGCAAGAAGCCCTGAGGCTAAATCCCTTCGCAAGCTTGCGGAAAGATATGGCGTTACAGGCACACTTTTTAAAAGCGACAACATTGACGAATGTGTTCGCTGCGGCATATGCGTACGCGCCTGCCGTGACAAGATTGGCCAATCAGCCATTGTATTCGCCTATCGGGGGAGGAACAGACATGTTACCGGCGAGTTCGAAAAGCCCTCAGAGCTTTGCATCGGATGTTGTACATGCGCTAACCTTTGCCCAACCGGCGCCATAAAGATAGAGGACAAGGGTATATACCGGAAGATATACCTGTGGGACAATATAATAAGCAAGCTAGAGCGCGCCCAGTGCCCAGCTTGCGGTAAACTCTTTTCGACCAAAAAGTTTCTGGGCTATGTTCTCGGACGTCTCTCGGAAGAGCCGGGCGCAAACGTTAAAGGTCTATGCCCGACTTGTGCTCGCACTCATTATGCTAAGGCACTGACTGGCCAGCTTCCGCCTTATTAAAAACTCGACTTTAAAAGCCTTTATATTGAATCAGCTGCTGCCCAGTTCAAAATGTATTAATTAGACGACCCTGTCTTTAAGTTTAAGGCTTAACCTGTGGTGGTAACGACAACGGCATACATCTCACATCTGCTCAACCTGATATCCCTTAGCCTTAAGCTTCTTTATAATCCCCCTGTCGCCCACAAGGTGTCCGGCGCCTACCACAACAAAGTGAGTCTCTTTTGTCTTAAGATATCCTTCAATCTTTGTTGTCATGTCCTCGTTCCTCTCGTATAAAAGCTTTTCGTAAAAAGAGGCCAAACCTTTATCTTCTTTTATCCCTTCTGTAAGCACTGCCTCCATCCCATTCGGGTCTCCTGATGCCCATGTCTTCACTATCCTGTCTACCTTGTCTTTTAGGGTCTTTAAATCATTCAATGTTGACAATAACATCCATTCCTGGTCTTTATCAGAAAACTTCGAGAAAAGATCTATCTGATAATCAATGCTCTCAAGTTCCAGTATCTTTTTCTTTCCCTTTGCCTTTGAAAGAAAATACTTATCTATGCCGTAATTGGGGTCGTAGCCAAGCCTTACAAGTTCCAGAGATGACAAAGTCATCGCCAGAAACCATGGTTTCTGCTTATTTACCAATTCCATAGGCAAGCCGAGAGGAATAACTTCTCTTTTTACAGCCTGGAAAGTTTCTTTCGAGACATGATTCTCCAGTGAATCATTCTCAGGGTATATGGCATTCGCCAGAATCTTTGAAACATCGATCTTTTCAGCATCATTGATATCAGCTTCTACAACAAGGCTGTCTGACTTATTAAAAGCGTCCTCTATCTTTGGGCTGAGAGGATACGCCTCTTTTTTCAGGTAATGGATTGAGCCAAGCACGTAAACAGTTCCTTCATTTGACTGAACCTTCCATAAGAAGTTCTTCTGCCCGGCTATGACATTCGCTGACAGACTGAGCAGCAAGGCAACAATTACAGCAATAGAAATCTTAAACAATGCCTTTTTCACCATAATATCTCTCCTTATGAACCTGTTTCTTCGAATTATACCCTACGCCGTCAGATTTTTTTTAACTTCCTCATTGACGGCATGTGTTATGCATGATATCCTTTTTTTACTAAGCTTGGATATACAAAAGGAGGATGCCATGTTCAAAGAGTTCAAGGAATTTGCTATGAAGGGGAATGTCGTTGATATGGCTGTCGGAATCATTATTGGCGCTGCATTTGGCTCTATTGTCAATTCACTCGTAGCTGATATTATAATGCCGCCAATAGGCTTGCTTCTTGGCAGAGTTGATTTCTCGAATCTCTTTGTTGTACTTAGGGAGGGGAAGATCGCTGCCCCGTACATTTCACTGGCTGAGGCTAAGGCCGCAGGAGCTGTAACCTTAAACATCGGAGTTTTTGTCAATGCGGTCATAAGTTTTCTAATTGTTGCATTTGCCGTATTTTTACTTGTGAGAACCATCAATCGGCTGAAACGACAGCAAGAAGCGCCCCCGGCGTCGCCAACAACCAAGGCCTGCCCTTTCTGCCTCTCAATTATCCCTGTTAAGGCGGTCCGTTGCGCCCATTGCACTTCTGACTTAAAAACTGTTTAAACATCAGGAGGTGAAGGATGAAGAAAATATTCTTGATAGCATTTATTCTGTTCATTGCTGTAAGTTCTGCAAGCGCAGGTTTTCTCGATGACCTGTTGAAGGGATTCGGGTCTCGTCCTTCAAAAGAAGGACTTGATAACAGCACAATAATTTCCGGCTTGAAGGAAGCGTTGTCAATCGGCACAGAAAAGGCTGTTAAAAACGTCTCTCAGATTGACGGCTATTTTGGAAATGAGGTCATAAAGATCCTTATGCCTGAAAAGATTCAGAAAGTTGCTGATGTTCTTAAAACAGTCGGATTTCAAAAACAGGTGGATGACTTTGTCCTGAGCATGAACAGGGCAGCTGAAAAGGCCGCACCAAAAGCAACTGCCATCTTTATCGGCGCAATAAAGGAGATGACCTTTGAAGACGCCAAAAAGATATTGAACGGAGGAGGCACATCTGCAACAGAGTTTTTTAAGGCTAAAACATCTGCTAAACTGTACGATTCCTTTAATCCGATCATATCGTCAAGCATGAATGAAGTAGGAGTCACCAGGAGCTATAAAGAGATGCTGGCTAAATATGAGGCCATTCCTTTTGTTGATAAGCAATCTTTAGACCTTGATAATTACGTGACTACAAAGGCATTGGATGGGCTTTTCTTTATGGTCGGAGAGGAAGAGAAGAAAATAAGAAAAGACCCTGCAGCGCGCGTAACCGACCTGCTGAAAAAGGTCTTCGGTAAATAATTAGTGAGGAGTTTATTATGGCTTTTAATTTCGTACTGCCTGATTTAGGCGAAGGGATTACAGAAGGCGAAATAAGAAAATGGCTTGTTAAAGCAGGCGATGCCATAGAGGAACATCAGACCGTGCTCGAGATCGAGACTGATAAGGCAGTGGTAGAGATTCCTTCGCCCAAAAAAGGCGTAATCTCGAAGATAAACAAAGACGAGGGCGAGATTGTAAAAGTTGGTGAGGTGTTAATGACAATCTCTGAGGCAGCAGGTGAAACGATCGAAGAAAAACCCGAGGCTGAAGAAAGACCCAAATCTGTTTCTGTGGTTGGGGTATTGCCTGAGGAAGAAGAGGAGGAAGAGATTCTGGCCACCCCTGCTGTTAGGGCGCTTGCCAAAGAACTGAGAGTAAAACTCGAAAAAGTTAAAGGCTCCGGCCCCGGCGGAAGTATTACAAAACAGGATGTCACAGATGCCTCGGAGAAAGGCAAAAAAACAGAGGACCAGCATGGCAATTTCGAAAGAGTCCCCCTAAAAGGTCTTAGAAGGACTATTGCAAAAAATCTCGTTTTATCCCAGAAGATGACTGCATTTGTTACCGGCATGGATGAGGCAGATATTACTGAACTCTGGGAGCTGAGAGAAAAAGAAAAGAAGGCCCTGCTTGATAAGGGAATACATCTGACCTTTCTCCCATTTTTTATTAAGGCAGTTCATCATGCGCTGACAGGACATCCTATGTTAAATGCCTCAGTTGATGAAGGGAATGAAGAAATAATCGTAAAAAAATATTACAACATCGCGATCGCAGTTGATACGCCTGACGGCCTGATGGTGCCAGTCATAAAGGACGCGGATAAGAAGACAATACTTGAGCTGGCAAAGGAAGTTCAGGAATTAAGCCAGAAGGCAAGGGACAGAAAGATAAAGATTGAGGAGATGAAAGGCAGCAGTTTTACCATCACCAATTACGGCCACTTTGGAGGGACGTTCGCTACCCCGATAATTAATTATCCGGACGTGGCAATCCTCGGTACAGGCAAGATAGCAGACAAGCCATGGATAAAGGATGGTCAGATAGTGATAAGAAAAATCCTCCCGCTCTCACTCACTTTTGACCACCGGGTAACTGATGGGGTTGATTCGGCAAAATTCCTTTCAATGGTAATTAAGTATCTCGAAGACCCGGGCCTGCTTTTTATCGAAAGCGCATAACGCCATGAAAACTATACAGCTCTGGCTTTGAGTCATCAATAACTATTTTTCTTTATAGAACTCAGGATATATCTTTTTTGCGCATTCAGGGCATATGCCATGGCTGAATTCAGCGGTCGAATGCTTACTGATATAGGTTTCTATCTGATTCCAGTAACCTTTATCATCGCGAATCTTTTTACAGGACGCGCAGATAGGCAAAAGGCCGCTTAATGTCTTTACCCTTGAAAGAGCCTCCCTTAATTCCTCAGTCCTTTTTTCTACCAGAAATTCCAGGTTGTCTCTGTTATGCCTGAGACTAACTGACATCTTATTAAATTCAGCTGTTAGTTCGCTCAACTCGCTGCCAAATGGCATATCTATTTCCTGCCCCAGATAATTATCGTCAGTAGTTATCTGCACAGCTTTATCACGAATTCTATTAATCGGTGAGAATAACAGCTTTTTGTTTATCAAAATCTGCACCCAATATACAAGACCAAGCAAGAGCAGGAAAAGCCCTGAAAGATATATTGAGAAAAGGTTCGCTTTTGCGTAAGCTGCCCCAAGCGGAATACGGATTGAGATAGCAGAGACAACATCGTCCACTTTTCGGTTAAAACTTCTCTCGGCTCCATATATCTCAAGCAACCCGAGAGGAGCCTGAGATGGGGTGCTGTGACAGCGAAGACACTTCTCCTCCATGACCTCTCCCCTTCTCATCACAACAAAATAAGGCTTGCCGTCAATTGTACGCTTAACTGCCCGCTCTGCCAGATTTGGGTCTGCATTCAATTCATTTATAAATTGCCTTTCATAAGGGTCGGCCTCATTTTCCGGGCTTCTTGCATTTATTGCACATTCTTTGTAATAGTACTCTGATTCATTTAGCTGCCTGGCGTACTTGTCTATTTCCCTTACCGCATAAGTGGATGACATCCACGACGGCTCAAAATAAGCGGCTGGCAGATGCTTATCAGTTACAGCAAAAACATTAGGTTTTAACTGATGGGTGAAATAGGTATGCGTTGCAAGATTCCTGTCCAGGATTATCCTGCTTTTCAATGCGGCATCTTTTAGTGCTTCTTTCTTCATTGCATAATTGGCAAATAAAATAACCACCAGCGCGACAATGATAAAAAGCGCAGACAGTATTACCGTATAGGCCGTGCTTATTTTTATTGGTTTTTTCTTGCTTGCCGGAAAGCCCATCAC
>CAZBSJ010000003.1:0-23578 GCA_964494165.1 uncultured Nitrospiraceae bacterium | reverse complement strand
TCTATTATTTTAGTCAGCGTTTTGTGCTGTCTCATCTCTTAATATTCTTCTCATCGAATATTAAATATAACCCCTGAAGACTGTCCGCCAAATCCCTTTTCTCATTCATTCCTTGTCTAATGTAGCCTTTCAGCCGATCCATCATCATAATTGCATTATCAACCTTTGGATTAGAGTTTTCCTTATAGGCTCCGAGATTGATCATATCCTCGAATTTCTTGTACGTTGCCATTGTCTCAATAAACTTGGAACTATATTCTTTGTGCTGCTGATCCACGATGTCAGGCATTATTCTGCTAATGCTCCGCAGCACATCTATTGCGGGATAATGCCCTTCCATTGCCAGTTCCCTGGAAAGAACAATATGTCCGTCAAGTATTGCTCTTGATGCATCTGCCACAGGTTCCAATAAGTCATCCCCCTCAACTAAAACTGTGTATATCCCGGTGATGCTTCCACTGTTCTCTGACGTCCCTACCCTTTCAAGTAATTTTGGCAAAAGCGCAAACACGGACGGCGTATATCCTTTGGCTGTCGGAGGCTCACCCACAGCAAGTCCTATCTCGCGTTGTGCCATAGCCACCCTCGTAAGAGAATCCATCAATAAAAGCACATCTTTTCCCTGGTCTCTGAAATATTCTGCTATTGCCGTCGCTGCTAAGGCAGCCCTGACCTTTGCGATAGGAGGCTGCTCAGAAGTGGAAACAACAACAACAGACTTTTTTCTTCCTTCTTCTCCAAGATCCCTTTCCAAAAACTCCCTTACCTCTCTACCCCTCTCACCTATTAGAGCAATTACATTAATTGACGCCTCTGTATATCTTGCTATCATGCCAAGCAGAACGCTTTTACCAACGCCTGACCCCGACATAATGCCGATCCTCTGTCCTTTCCCGCAGGTAAGAAGACCATTAATCGCTCTAATGCCAAGGTCAATAGGTTCCGTAATCCTTTTCCTTTTTAATGGATGAGGGGTTAAAGTAAGCAATGGATAATCAATTCCGCTAATAGGTCCTTTTCCATCTATAGGGTCTCCCCTGTCATTAATTACCCTTCCGGTCAACAATGAAGAAACCTGTATTGAAACCCTTTTACCTGTAGATAAAACACGGCTGCCCGGTCTGATACCTGTAAGGTCGTTAACAGCCATTAGCAGTACCATACCTTCTCTAAAACCCACAACTTCTGCATCAACAGAAAAATTACTATCTGAAAAAATTTTGCATGATTCGCCAATTGTCGCCTTAATCCCCGTAGCCTTAATAATTATTCCTGTAATCTCTACGACCCTGCCGTAGACTTTCATAGATTCTGCCTCAGGAATAACGTTAATATATTTAGTCAGGTCTATTGCCGGCAAGTCTATCTCCCATCTCTTTAATGAGATTCCTAATCTGATCATCGATATCAACAATTACCTCTTCTACCGGCCCAATAACCACGGATCCGTATTGAGGGGCTGACGGATCTATATCAAATAATACATCGGGATGGATGCTTAAAATATCAGGTTTGTTCTTCATAAATATTTCATGAAGAAAAGGATTTATCTTTATAGTTATCTGGCCAATCCTTTCCAGCTTCATTAATGCCTCTTTAGTCATGGCTACAATCTGCTCTGGATTTGTGATTAATTCACTTAAAATGATCTTTCTGGCAATGCTGACTACAACTTCTACGATTTGTTGTTCAAGCTCTTTTATCGTACTTTCTTTTAGCGTTGAAAGTTCTGTGATTAAGGACTCCATCTTTCCAATTAATATTTTTGCTTTTTCTTCTCCCATAGCAAATCCGGCTTTTTCTCCAACTTCAAATCCTCGCTCATACGCGTCTTTTTCTATACCCTCTACACAGCTTGCACTGTTTAGCATTTCACTTAGTTTAGGCATATCAAAAATAGAAATGTCCTTAGCCTGCATAACCCTCCCTTTATACGACAAGCTCTTCACCACCCTTTCCTGCTAGAATAATTTTACCCTCAGCATCTAATTTGCGGGCAATCTTAACAATACCTTGCTGAGACTTTTCCACATCGGATACCCTGACCGGCCCCTTTGTCTGCATCTCTTCCTTAAGTATCTCAGCCGCTCTTTGAGACATGTTCTTGAATATTTTTTCCTTTAAAGCTTCCGATGCTGTTTTGAGAGCAATCGCAATGTCCTCTGTGTTTATCTCCTTTAATATCATCTGAATACCTTTATCGTCCACTTTCACGAGATCATCAAATATAAACATAAGCTGCCTGATGGAATCTGCAAGTGGACTATTGCCTTCTTCTATCTTTTCCAGAACCATCTGTTCTGTTGTCCTGTCACAGTTATTCAGTATGTCAGCTATTGTCTTTGTACCACCGAGTTTTTTGCCTTTACTTCTGCCAACTTCCAACTGCCCTTTAAGAACATCCTTAAGTTCTTCTATCGCGACTTCAGGTATGCTTTCAGTCGTAGCAATTCTCCTGGCAACATCAATCTTTATTGAATCGGGTAAAGAGGACAAAACTTCCGATGCCTGTGTCGGTTCGAGGAGACAGATAACAAGAGCAATAGTCTGTGGATGTTCGGTTGCAAGAAAACCAGATAACGTTTTTGAGTCTACCCATCTTAATGATTCAAGCGGGCCTTCTTTTGAAGCCATTTCGAGTATCCTTGCGGCGTCATCTTCTCCTAATCCTTTCGACAAAGCTTTTTTGACAAACTCGTCGCCTTCTACCCTAATATCACCCCTAGACACAAACTCTGAGACTTCTTTCACAACTTCATCTACCGCAGTCCGTTTTATCATCTTTAACTGTCTCATCTGCATGGTAATCTTTCCTATATCCTTCACATCAAGGACTTTCATGATTTCTGCTGCGGCTTCTTCACCAACAGTCCTCAGGAAAATTGCTGCTTTTTCGTATCCGCTTAAAGGCATTATTTCTCCTCTATCCAGCCTTTTATAATATTTCCAGCCTCTTGTGGATTTTTTCGTGCCCAGTCAATCACATTTTCCCTACCGCCCTTTTTCTCCAATTCCATAGACCTTTCAATCTCAGATACGGTCTGAGGTAATGAAGCAGAAGACCGTTGCATTGCAGGCGGTGCAGTCAATATCTTCATCAAAGGTTTTATAACAAAAAGAAAAATAAAAATGACCACTAAAGCTGGGATAACGTATTTTGCTCCGGTTATCACCACCGGCATCATCTCTTTTTTGGGTTCTGGCAATTCCTCATGGGGAACAACCTCAAAAGGCATATTTACAACACTTACCTCATCTCCCCTTTCTGCAGTAAAACCAATAGCTCTTTTTACCATTTTCCCAAACTCTTTTATCTCTTCTTCAGTGCGGGGCACATACTTTTTCTCCTTAGATCCCTCCTGTGCAGCATAAGTTCCATCAACAAGCACTACGGCAGAAAGCCGTTTTATTTCACCGGAGGAATTTATTATCCGGCTTGTTATCTTGCTTATTTCATAATTAATAACCTCATTTCTCTTTTCTGAATGGCCTTGAGAAGAAGCCGTCTGTTGAGCTGCTTTTCCAGGCAGATTCGATGCAACTCCTGGCACGCCGCCGGTAATCCCGGTTGAAGACTTCTCTGTGTTTTTCTGCTCACTTCTTATAACCTGACTGTCAGGGTCAAACCTTTCCTCTGTTTTTTCAACCTTTGTAAAATCAATATTTGCAGCAATTCTTGCCTTTACCTTGCCCTTGCCAGCAACAGGCTCAAGAATACCCACAATCCTATCTTCCATGTCCTTTTCATAATTCTTCTGATATTCCATCTGACTGCCGGTCATACCGATATTTTCCCTGACAGCCGCTGTCAACATCTCTCCGCGACTATCGACAACTGCCACATCTTTTGGATCCAGTCCTTCAACACTGCTCGATATGAGATGCACTATGCCATGAACCTGACCGTCTGTGAGTCTTTTACCAGGCCGTAATTTTACAAGGACAGAGGCCTTTGGACGGTCATCTCCCTGAGAAAACAATGACTTCTCAGGAACCGCCAAATGCACTCTGCATTGCTCCACTTCCGACAGCGACCGTATAGTTCTTGTCAGTTCGCCCTGAAGTGCCCTTCTGTAATTCAATTTCTGGACGAAATCAGTCATAGCAAAATTTGTTTTGTCAAAAAGTTCAAATCCAACGGCCCCCCCCTGAGGCAGCCCATAGCTAGCTAACTGAAGCCTTAGTTCATACACTCTATCTGAAGGTACCGATATTCCACCGGCCGTCGCTTTATATGGAATTTTCATCTCGTTTAACTTCTGTACAATCAAACCAGCATCCTCTTCACTCAGATTAGAATAAAGAAGTTGATAATCAGCCTTCTGTATCCATGAAAACAGAAGAACAACAGAGGTTATCGTAAGCATAAGGACAACAAGAATAGTTATCATGTTTTTTGCCGGCATGTCTCTAATCGTCTCGGTTATATTTGCCACATTGATCTCCTAACTAAATAAAAAATCACAGATTTTAACGTTTTAAACCTGCATCCTCATAATTTCCTCATAGGCGTTCAGAAGTTTGTTTCTTACCTCTACCATCAGCTGAAAAGACATGTCCGCCTTTTCCATGGCTATAATCGCCTGAGTTACATCACCGCCTGATGCAAGCTCTCTTACTGCTTTTTCAGCATCATTTTGCACTTGAGCAATTGTACCGATTGCCTCCTGCATTGCCTGATCAAAACCCTTTGGAGAATCCTTTACATTGGCCTTAATTTGGGAGAGCTCAGTCCCTGTTTTTACTCCCGTGATTCTGGCATCCGACATCATTGCCTCCCTAATTCTAAAGTCTTCAGAAACATTGACTTTGACATGTTAAATGTCGTTACAGACGCTTCATACGCTCTAAACGCCATCATCATATTAACCATCTCTTCGATAACGTTGACATTAGGCGTAGCTACGTATCCGTCCTTGTCTGCATCAGGATGCCCCGGATCATATATCATTCTGGATGGCATGGTATCAGTTATAACATCAGCCACTTTAACACCCTGAAGGCTTATTGGATTAGATTCAACCGATACCGGAGTAAATATAACGTCTTTTCTTTTGTATGGTCCTCCTTCATCGGTTCTTGTTGTATGAACATTAGCCATATTCGATGCTATCAGATTCATCCTCTGCCTCTGGGCCTCAATCGCCGAGGCGCTAACCTTAAAAATATTCATAACTACCTCCTTAATGCAGCCTTAAACATCTTAATCTTTGTCGAAAGCATGGAAATCCCTGCCTGAAACAATATGGCATTTTCAGTCATCTTAGCAACTTCCATGTCCATCTCAACATTATTCTTATCAGCCCATTGTTGTGTTGTCTCAATGCTTATATCTCCAGAACGATTAAAACTGCCGTTGTCCATGTGTTTCGGACTTGTCTTCTTAATCTTAATTTCAGAGTCAAGGATCTGTTCAAATTTTATATCCTTAGCCCTGTACCCCGGAGTATCAACATTGGCTATGTTTGAAGCAATTACGCCGTGCCGCACATTTGCCGCATGCAAAAAGCGCTCTAATATCCTAAACCCGTCTTCCATTTGTTATTTCCTTTTCAATAACCATACCAGTCTCTTATTATCAGTAACTGTCCTTAATATAAGCATTTATAACAATCTAAGAATGATTGAGCACATTAAAAATGGCATTTTTTTCATTCACCAGGAAATTTTTTCCCATATTCGTTCAGCTTGTTCCGTATTGTCCTTACACTTACGCCTAATAGTTTTGCCGCCTTTGTTTTGTTCCCTTTTACATCCTGCAATGTCTTTAGAATCATATCCTTTTCCATATCCTTTATCCGGCCATTAAAATTTTCCTCAGCTGTACTATCGTCAAACATAAGGTCATCTGCTCCGATGACCTCATCATGACAGAGGAACACCGCCCTCTGTATGACATTCTCTATCTCTCTGACATTGCCCTGCCATTTTCTGTTTTTAAGAATATCAATTGCATCATCACTGATCCCATAGATTCTTTTCCCTGACATTAGTGAAAATTTTTCTATAAAATATTTCGTGAGCAGAGGAATGTCTTCAGGCCTTTCCCTCAATGGCGGGACCTTAAGCGGGAACACATTAAGCCTGTAGTAAAGGTCTTCCCTGAAACGGCCTTCTGCGCACTCTTTCTGGAGGCTCCTGTTTGTTGTTGCTATGACTCTTATATCTACAGGGATAGGCTGTTTTCCTCCTACTTTGTCAATCTCTTTTTCCTGCAGTACCCTCAGGAGTTTAGCCTGCAGAATCATTGGCATCTCACCTATTTCATCAAGAAGAATAGTCCCGCCGCTGGCAAGCTCGAATTTTCCTTTTTTGCTTTCTATTGCCCCTGTAAATGCGCCTTTTTCATGGCCGAACAACTCTGACTCCAGAAGATTATCGGGTATCGCAGCACAGTTGACAGCAATAAAAGGTTTTTCTGCCCTTCTGCTGACTCTATGTATATATCTGGCAAGGAGTTCTTTTCCTGTGCCGCTTTCACCGTAAATCAGCGCCGTTATATCGCTGGCAGCTATATTCCCTGCAAGATTTATAATCCTCTGCATATCAGGGTTAGCAGTCAATATAGTCTTTTCATAACTAACTCTCGCGACAATCGACTCTATGGATTTTTTCAACGTATCAAAATTGAAAGGTTTCATGAGATAATCTGTGGCACCTTCCTTCATAGCCTCAACTGCATTCTCGATGGTCCCGTATCCGGTAATAACAAGCACAGGCAGATTCCCTATTTGACGCCTGACTTCCTTCAAAAACATAAGCCCATCCATCTTCGGCATTCTCATATCTGTTACTGCCAATGCGAAATTTGTATGGTGCAGCTTGCTTAATGCATCTTTACCGCTTTCACACATGACCGAATTATATCCAATTTTTTGTATGGCCTCATTAAGGGCCAACCTCATTTGAGGATCATCGTCAAGAATAAGTATTGGTTTCATTTCTAATAGATTCATATTGTTTCCTTAAGAGGAAAATGCAGGCTGAATCTGCTTCCTTTTCCTTCTTCGCTGAACACCATGATAAAACCACCGTGAGCCTGCATTATCTTTGATGCAATAGTAAGGCCAAGCCCTGTCCCGTTGTCTTTCGTGCTGAAAAATGGGTCAAATATCCTCTCCTTGTCCTTTTCGCTAATGCCGTTTCCTGTATCACTGAAATCAACTGAAACAGATTCAGCGTTTTCCTTCATGATCACCTCTATTTTTCCGCCATCAGGCATGGACTGAATCGAATTTATGATTACATTTAGAAAAACCTGTTTTAAGAGTTCTGTATCTCCAGAAATTTCACGCTCAAAACAGATTTTTTTGATCAACACCCTTCTTGAATCCATCAGGGGCGCTAGCAAGCCTATAGTATCTTCTATAACTTTATTCAGCCTGATAGCGTTTATTGCAGGTTTATGAGGCCTTGCAAAGAAAAGCATGTTCGTCAAAATATTGTTGAGGTTGTTTATGCCTGTTGAGATTCCTCTGGCAAGTTTTTGTTGGTCTGTGCCCTCGAGTTCTTTTTCGAGCATGCTTGAAAATAACTCTATGCTGCAGAGAGGATTCCTTATTTCATGGACTATTTTCACAGCCATCTCGCCCATCGCTATCAAACGCTGGTTCCGTTCATGCCAGATCTCAATATCTCTCAATTTTGTTATGTCTTTAATGAGTATCACGCGTCCCTTAAGCATCCCTTCAGAGTCAACTATATCCGAATGTGAAATGATAACAGGATAATTTTTCCCGCTTACTGACAAGTAGGTCTCTGAACCTTCTTTCTTCAGAACAAAATTCTGATCTCTTAATTTCTTGCCGACGGTTCCCATTGGATCCAAGCAGAGGAGTTCCTTTGCTGATTTATTAATCATCACAATCTTATCTTCAGGGTCAACAACAATGATGGCTTCTTCGAGATTGTACAAAATCGCGTTGAGATAGTCCTTATTTCTCTCAGCCTCGGTGAGCGCTTCGTTAAGCTCAATGTTCTTTTTCTCAAGTTCCAAAGTCAGATGATTAACTTTTTCCTGAAGCTGTCCATAGCAGGCTTCCAAACTCTTTGAAGCTGCTGTGAAACTATAAAATGCTGTATTAAGACGTTCTACATCCATCAAAATATTCTGTTGCTCCTTTCTAAGATACTCATTCCCTTTAAGTCTGCCTCAGCAAAACGGCTCAATATGCTTTTACCATCCTTCAATTCCATCAAAGTCTCATTTGTCTCTTTACTGTTGTCTGAAAGCCTTGATATTCTATAATTAACCCATTCAATTTCATCTGAAATTACTTTAAAATCTTCATTTCGATGCTTCTTTTGTATGGATATTAGCCTGTAATATTTCAGGGCGTCAGACTTTTTTCCTAAATCATAAAGAATATCAGCAAGTTTTATATGCGATTCCGGCGGACCGCCAAATTTATTTAATGTTTTTTCAAATAAATTTGCTGCTGTTTTGATATCATTTACCGTGCTTATCGTTTTTGCGATTAATAACAAATCCTCTTTTTTCTTGTTTTTGATAGACATAGATGCCTCAAATGCTTTTTGAAGCTCATTATCCGAAAAAAATATTTTGGACTGAATGCGAAGGATGCCATCATCATCTTTTATGGTCATTCCCTGAAGGTAACGTCTTGCTGATATGGTATCTCCAAGATCAGCATAAAAGCCTGCAAGGGCAAGCCTGCTCTCATTTTTTACATTTTCAGAGCCGTTCTTTAAAAGCCATCTGTAAAGATCAAGATATGGCTTTCCTGATGTTTTCAGATTATCCGCAATTCTCAAAAGAGATTGAATACGCGATGGTTCCATAAGCCAGTGTCCAACAGATTTCCATAGATTTAAAAATTCCTCTGAATTCATGTCTTTTGTATCGAGGATAAGGCTCTCGATCTCATCAAGCGCATTTTTATCCGGAGTTTTTCTTATGACAAGTTGTTTAAGTAAAACTACAGACTCTTTGAGTTTTCCCTCTTTTTTAAAAAGTTGTGCCAGCAGCAATATGGCGGCGTCATGCTCTTTGCAGTATGGATGCTTATCTATTATTTCAAAAAGTTTTGACCTTGCAATCTCCTCTTTGTCTGTTTTTATGTGAGCATCAGCAAGATAAAGCAAAGCCTTTCGTCGCAATTGTTTATCAGCAGACTGTGAAGCAACATTAAAGAATTTTATTGCCGAATCGAACCTGGCCTCTGCACTAGAGATAAGCCCAAGGCTTAAAGCTGCCCATTGCTTGAAATACGGGTCTTTTATAGAATTCAAATAGATTTTTGCATCAGCAGAGTTGCCCATCTGGCGTAAATTTTCGCCAACGTTATATGTCGTTTCATCTGAAGTAGTTAAGTATTTCTTGTCCTTGCTTATTAAGTTCATATATAACTCGTTTGCGTCTTTTATCATCCCGAGGGAATGAAGAGCATTGGCTTTTCCATACAAAGC
This sequence comes from uncultured Nitrospiraceae bacterium, assembly GCA_964494165.1. Classification (GTDB taxonomy): domain Bacteria; phylum Nitrospirota; class Thermodesulfovibrionia; order Thermodesulfovibrionales; family UBA1546; genus CAZBSJ01. Next base: position 14,149 of record CAZBSJ010000003.1, on the reverse strand, counting down.
TGCCGAAATATTTTCTGCCTTCTCGTAATGTTTTACGGCCTCATTAAATTGTCTTGTTCTGTAAAGCGATTCTGCGAGGCCTAAATGCGCCTTTTTAACATAATGGGATTCAGGGAACTGTCTCAAAAATAATTTAAAAAAAAGAGAGGACTCAAAAAAGTATTTCATATTTAGATATGCATCTGCCCTCTCAAGCATGGTAAGTTCTCTGGATTCCTCTGTCGGCGCATAAATATATGCGAGCCTGAAATGCACTAAAGATTCATATGGTCTTTTTAACATCTCAAATGCTTTTGCATAGAGATAATGATATTGATAAAGCTCCTCGGCCCTTGGTTGATATTGAGAAAATATCTTCAATGCCTCAGAAGGCCTGTTTGATTTAAATGCCTCCTGAGCCTTTTCTATTATGTTCTCCTTTACAACATCTGAAGATTCTGCCTGTACAGAAATGAGCGCCAAAATAATGAATATCCAAACCTTCATGTTTAATGCATATCGCAATTAACATGCCTGATTTAATCTCTTGAATTTTAAGGATTTTTAAGAATACCGCCCTGTCAGACAATTGACAGGCAGAAAACGGCTGGACACAATATTTTATGGTTTATGACATTTTCTTCAACTTCTCAATGAGGGTTGTCCTGTTGAGACCTAAAAGTCTTGCAGCACTGCTTCTTACACCCCCTGTTCGCTCAAGGGCCTCATGGATCAGTCTTCGTTCTATTTCCTCAATAGTCTCATTTAATTTAATCCCGGCATTTGGGAGTCTAAGTTTGTCATAACTGGAGGCATCCGCATGGCAGCCTTCAGAAGCCATATGCTCTTTGCCCGTCTCATGGCAGAATTTCTCGGGAAGGTCAGTTATCTTTATTGTGCTGCCACTGTTAAGAATCATTAGTCTCTCTATCAAATTTTCCAATTCTCTGACATTGCCGGGCCATCTGTATTTTTGAAGACATTCAATTGCAGCGTGTGAAAACCTGATCGTTTCACCCTTTCTTTTTTTTGAAAACATATTTACAAAATGGTCAACTAATAAGGGAATATCTTCAACCCTTTTTCTTAAAGGAGGAAGATGCAAGGGAACTACATTAAGGCGATAAAATAAATCCTCTCTGAATTTTCCCTCCCTCACGGCCTTTTCGAGATCCTTATTCGTTGCCGCAAGTATTCTAACATCCACCTTAATCGTCTTGATTCCTCCAACTCTCTCAAACTCCCTTTCCTGTAAAATCCTCAACAGTTTAACCTGCAGTGTTGGATCCAACTCTCCAACTTCATCAAGAAAGAGAGTTCCATTATGTGCAAGTTCAAAACGTCCCTTTCTTATATTAACAGCTCCTGTAAAAGCACCCTTTTCATGGCCAAACAGTTCAGATTCTAAAAGCTCTCTAGGAATCGCTGCACAATTTAAAGGGACAAATGGCCCCTGCGAGCGGGAACTGTTATAATGTAAAATTTTTGCAATAAGTTCCTTTCCTGTCCCGCTCTCCCCGGTAATCAAAACCGTACTATCTGTATCCGCGATCTTTTCTATCAATCCGTATACCTGCTCCATCACCAAAGAATTCCCTACAAGCCCTTTAAAGTCGTATTTCTGCCTAAGCTGTTTTTTCAGCATAACATTCTCGATCTTCAGCTTTGAAATGTTCAAAGCCCGATTGATCACAATAAGAATCTCATCGAGATTAAATGGTTTGGCTATATAATCAAATGCACCTACTTTCATAGCCTCAACAGCTGATTTCACATTAGCAAAGGCAGTAATTAAAATAACAGGCGTATTTATCTTTAATTCAGAGACTTCCTTTAAAACACCTATGCCGTCAGTTACCGGCATAACAAGGTCAGTCAATATTACATCAAATCTTTCACCCTTTATCTTATCTATGCCTGACTGACCATCCTTAGCAACTATGGTCTCAAAGCCCTTATCTTTGAGAAATATTTGCAATAGATCCCTGGTTGTTTCTTCATCATCAATAATCAAAACTCTTTCCATGCATGGGAATATACCAGATTGATTAATATGCGTCAACATATTGACAGTCCAAGTCAGACATTCTGGAGTTAAAAATTAATCTTTAGGATATGCTGCAATACATTATTGATTTGGTCTAAAATCGCTTAGTCATTTTTTTGACAGCAAACCAAACAAAAAAATCCTTATTTTTCAAGCAATTATTGCAGGCATGATATTTGTATTACTAAAAAACAAATTCTTAAGCAAAAAACTTCGGAGGTTTTTATGGCGGACGAAAAACATGAAGAAAGCCATGGTGACTCAAAACAAAAAGCGCCTAATAAAGGTAACATGAAGCTTTTAATCATCATCGGCATTGTAGTTGTCGCCCTTATAGGCGGATTTATCATTTATACTCAACTTAAGACAAAAGGAAAATCAGAAGAAACTGCTCAAGAGAATAAAAATACTAAAACAGCACTTGTAGCGCTTGACCCTTTTGTAGTAAACCTCGCAGAACAGGGAAGGTTTCTTAAAGCAACAATGCAGCTGGAACTTTCCGATGCATCAAATCAACATCTAGCTGCAAATAAGATACCCCATTTAAGAGATGCAATCATTACTTTGGTAAGCAGCAAATCAGCAGAATCCTTATCAAGTCCTGAGGGTAAAATACTCCTGAAAGATGAACTTCTTCTGAGGTCAAATCAGGCTGTCGGGAAAGATATTTTTAGAAATCTTTATTTCACTGAATTTGTAATGCAATGAACAAAATATTGTCGCAAGATGAGGTAGATGCCCTTCTTAAGGGCGTAAAGTCCGGCGAAATAGACACCGAGACTGCAAAGAACAAAATAGTTTCAGGGGTCAGACCATACGACTTTACTAGTCAGGAAAGAATAGTCCGAGGCAGAATGCCGGGGCTTGAGATTGCCAATGAAAAATTCACAAGGCTTTTTAGAAACTCAATCTCAAATCTCATCATGAAATTCGTTAATATAAGTCTGCAGAATACTGAAGTTACCAAATTCGGCGAGTTTATGAAAACCATTCCTTTTCCATCCAGCATTTCGATCTTTAAAATGGAACCACTTAAAGGTTATGCGCTTCTCGTAATCGAAGCTCCCTTGGTGTTTGCCTTTGTAGAGTTTTTCTTCGGCAGCTCCAGCGCACAACATACAAAGTCTGAAGGAAGGGCATTCACATCTATAGAACAAAGAGTTATTAAAAAAATAGCAGACACTTTGCTGCATGATATGTCGTCTGCATGGAATGGGATAGAAGCGATTAAGTCTGAAGCTGTGAGTTTTGAAATGAATCCTCAATTTGTAACCATCGTTACACCAAGCGAAATAGTTATAAAAATAGAGTTTTCTATAGAAATAGAAACATATACAGGAAAGTTTTTTTTCTGTATTCCCTATTCAGTTATAGAGCCTGTAAAAGAAAAGCTCTATTCCGGAATTCAGGGAGAGAAACTGGATACAGATAAGAGATGGATTAGAAAATTAAAGGAAATACTCTTGGATTCCAGCATTGAAGTGTCCGCAGAGATTGGACACGCTGAATTGACATTTGAAGACTTAATGAATCTTGAAATTGGCAGTGTAATAAATCTCTCTAAATCTGTATCGGACGAGCTAGTTGTCAAGATTGAAGACATCCCTAAATTTATGGGAATGCCTGGGTATAGCAGAGGAAGCCAGGCAATAAGAATAACAAAGATATCCTAAGGAGGGAACTTATGACTCAGAAAGTCCAGGAGGGCGAAACCCAAAGTTTTGAAGAATTAAAACCAGAAAAAAAACCACCCTCAGACATAAAAGACAAAACACCTGCAGAAAGCAGGGATATAGAATTCCTGCTCGAAATCCCGCTGCAGGTTACCGTAGAACTGGGCAGAACAAAGATGCTTATTAAGGATCTTCTACAGATAAGCCAGGGGTCAGTCATTGAACTGGAAAAACTGGCAGGCGAACCTATGGAGATCTTTGTAAATAATAAATTGATTGCAAGAGGTGAAGTTGTAGTAGTCAATGAAAAATTCGGGATCAGACTTACAGACATAGCTAGCCCCTCAGAAAGATTGCGGCAGCTCAAATGACAGATAAGTATTTACAGCTCGTATTAGCGCTTGCAGGAGTTGTAGCCTTGATCTTTCTGACAGGATTTCTATACAGAAAAAAACAGACAAAAACAGGAATCATGAGCATCCTTGCTTACCAGTCCTTTGGACCAAGAAAGGGATTAGCTGCCATAAAGATCGGAAATTCAGTGCTTCTTATTGGTATCACACCTACAGACCTCAGGCTATTAAAGACATTTGATGAAAATGAAATGAACATCAGGCAAAATTCAGAGGCCGAAGATCCGATGCGGAGACTCAGGCGCATAAGGGAGAAATTAGATGAACATAAATGATTCAATCATCGGAGTCTTTTTTCTCATAAGTTTTCTCTCGCTGTTGCCGGCAATGCTAATAATGTTTACATCATTTACAAGAATAGTCGTTGTGCTTTCTCTTTTGCGCCAAGCCATCGGCGGTCACCAGATTCCTCCCAATCCTGTAATCATCGGTCTTGCGATATTTTTGACGCTTTTTATTATGTCTCCGACAATAGACACAATCACAAAAGATTCAATAAATCCGTATCTTAACAAACAAATCACCATTCAGGAGGCGCTCAAAAATGCAGAGCCATCCGTTAAGAGTTTTATGTTAAAACAGACAAGGCAAAAAGACATCGCCCTGTTTCTTAATGTGGCTAAAGAAAAAGTGCCCGCAAAGGCTGAGGAAGTTCCGTTAAGGGTTATAGTCCCTGCTTTCGCAATAAGCGAACTAAAGACGGCTTTTGAGATCGGGTTTCTGTTATTCCTGCCATTTTTGATTATTGATATGGTAGTCGCCAGCATACTACTCTCTTTGGGCATGATGATGCTTCCTCCGGTATTGGTATCCCTTCCATTTAAGTTGTTGCTGTTTGTTCTGGTTGACGGCTGGAACCTCGTAGTCGGTTCAATTGTGAGGAGTTTTGCATGACAATAGACATGGTCAAAGAACTTTCAGGAGAAGTGCTTAAAACAATACTCCTTGTCTCGGGGCCTGCACTTATGGTGAGTCTTTTCATAGGGCTTATTGTGAGCCTTTTTCAGGCCTTAACACAGATACAGGAGTTTACTTTAACGTTTGTGCCAAAAATTATTGCTGTATTCCTGTGCTTGTTCATAATATTTCCATGGATTACCAAGGTATTAATAGCATTTACAACAAACATAATTGAAAAGATGCCGTTATACATAAAGTGAGACCCAAAAAATGAATGACTTTGATATCTTTTCAGCATATTTGCCGAATTTTTTGCTCATTCTATTAAGATCAAGTATTTTTATGAGCATAGTCACCCCATTTGGGAGCAAAACACTGCCCGCGCAGTTCAAGATAGGCTTTGCGGTTGCCATTGCGCTCGTTCTTACCCCAGTAGTCCAGTTCGATGTTTCAACAATAAAGATACCTGTAATTGTCATGCAGGAAGTGATGTTCGGAATTGTCCTCGGCTCCGCGGCACGACTTATATTCTTTGCCGCAGACATTGCAGGCCGCATTATGAGCGGTTCGATGGGACTTTCCATTGCAACTGCATTTAATCCTGATATTGGCGAGTCTACCGAAGTCTCAACTTTTTATTGGATTATACTTATGCTTGTCTTTTTCGCTACCGACGCCCATCATGACCTCATATATATTTTTGTCAGAAGTTACGAGTTACTTCCCGCAGGACAAATAAACATAAATAACTTAATCCTGGACAGAATAGTTTTAATTGGCAGCAAGATGTTTCTTATAGCCTTAAAAATAAGCGCGCCTCTCATCATAATCATGCTCATAAGCAATCTGGTTCTCGGATTCGTATACATGGCTGCGCCACAGGTGAATATCTTCTTTATCAGCATTCCGATATACATTTTTATAGGATTTTTTGTAATGCTTATCGGGCTGCCGGTTTTCATCAATATAAGCAGCGGTTATCTCAGTAGCATAAAAGATGAAATGGCAAGAGTAATTGCCGTAGCAAGGGATTAGATATGCCTGAAAATCAAGACCGTACAGAACAAGCGACTCCGCGAAGACGGCAAAAGGCGAGAGAAAAAGGCCAGGTAGCCAGAAGCCGTGAACTCATACATCTGGCCGGCATTGCAGGAATAATCCTCCTGTTTTATTTTGCCGGGCATGCCTTTCTTTCTAAAATGTCAACATTGACAGGAAATCTCCTCAGGCTTCAGTATGGAAGGGATTCCTTTGCCGTAATGATGTCGGCATCATCCGAAATGTTCTGGCTACTGATGCCTTTTCTGGGAATACCGATCGTGCTTTCGCTGTTAGCCGGGGTCCTTCAGGGAGGCATGGTCCTCAGGCCTCTTAGCATTGAAATCGAAAAATTGAGCCCCATTAATGGATTAAAAAGAATATTTTCAAGAAATGGTCTTATTGATTTTCTGAAAAGCCTTCTTAAATTTGTTATCGGCGGAGTCCTCTTCTATTACATAATAAAAAAGACAGTATTTATCCTTCCATCCACATCGGCAATGGATATAAGCGAGATTCAAAACGTATCAGGCAGGCTTATCGGCTGGGCAATAATGCTCATGTTTGGAACATTCTTTGTCTTTGCCATTGCGGATTATATAAATGAGAGATGGAGATTCGAGCGCTCCATCAGGATGACACGGGCAGAACTAAAGGAAGAACATAAGGAATCAGAGGGTGATCCGATTATCAAGTCGAGGATAAGGAGCATTCAAAGAGATTTGGCCCGAAAAAGAATGATGCAGAGAGTCTCAAAAGCCACGGTTGTAATAACAAACCCGACGCACATAGCAGTTGCACTTAAATATGAAAAAAACGACTCGCCTGCTCCTCAGGTAATTGCCAAAGGAAGCGGTTTCATAGCTGAAAAGATAAAAGAAACCGCAGAAAAACATTCTATTCCAATTGTTGAGGACAAACCATTGGCAAGACTGCTTTACAAGCTTGAGATTGACTCATATATACCTGAAGAACTCTACAGGGCTGTGGCAAAAATACTGACGTATGTTTATAAACTTAGAGGCACTATATGAGTAATCAATTAATTTTGAGATTGGGATGAAATTACTGACAGGAATACAACAAAAAGAAGGCATTGTTGTTGCTGTAAGCGTAGTCGCAATATTAGGGATAATGATGCTGCCTGTTCCTCCGCTGGTGCTGGATCTCCTTCTGTCTTTATCTATTTCTATTTCTATCATCATTATCATCACAGGTATTTATATCAAAAATCCCCTCGATTTTTCAGTATTCCCTTCACTATTATTGATAATCACTCTTTACAGGCTTGCACTGAATGTTGCATCAACAAGACTGATATTGCTCAGAGGCAATGAAGGTATAGGCGCAGCAGGCGAAGTAATAAAATCTTTCGGCAGTTTTGTTGTTGGAGGCAATTATGCTGTAGGACTTCTAGTCTTTCTTATTCTCGTTATTATCAATTTCGTAGTTATCACGAAAGGCGCTGGAAGGATTGCTGAAGTGGCTGCAAGGTTTACTTTGGATGCGATGCCAGGAAAACAGATGGCGATTGATGCAGACCTTAATGCCGGACTCATTGATGAAGCAGAGGCTAGAAAAAGGCGCAGCCTGATTTCCAGGGAAGCAGATTTTTACGGTACAATGGACGGAGCAAGCAAATTTGTAAGGGGCGATGCTATCGCAGCATTAATAATAACAGCAATAAACATTATTGGCGGGTTTGTAATAGGCATTCTTCAGCAAGGCATGTCATTTTCGACCGCCGCTAAGACTTATACCATATTGACGGTTGGCGACGGGCTTGTTTCTCAGATGCCTGCATTGCTCGTATCAACTGCCGCAGGCATAGTCGTAAGCCGTGCCGGCACAGATGCTGATATGGGAAAGGACATCACTTCACAGGTATTCGTAAATCCAAAAGTCCTCGCAATAGCGTCCGGCGTAATGTTCACGCTCGGCATTGTTCCGGGGCTTCCCCATATTCCTTTCTTCCTGTTATCTTTGGCATCAGGGGGGCTCGCTTATATTTTTTCAAAAACTGCAACATCAAAAGAAACCCCTCAGGAAACTATCCCGGCGCCTCAGGAGCCTGCCATAGAAACTTTCATGGAAATCGAACCCCTTACTCTCGAGATAGGCTATGGTCTAATTCCTTTTGTGGATGGCGAACAAACACCCCTCCTTAACAAAATAAAAGCGATGAGGAAACAACTGGCATCCGATCTGGGCTTTGTAGTGCCAGCAATCCATATTAAGGATAATCTTCAGCTCAGGCCACATGAATATAGTTTTTTCTTAAGGGGTATCGAAATCGCCAAAGGAGAGATAATGATGGGCTATCACCTCGCAGTCGCCCCCACAAAAGTAGAACGCATCGAAGGTATTCCGACAAAAGAGCCGGCATTTGGCCTCCCTGCATTATGGATTGCCGGTGGTGAAATAGAGAATGCTCAGGCAAAAGGATATATGGTTGTTGACGCAGCTACGGTAATTGTAACGCATATTACAGAGTTAATAAAAAATCATGCCTATGAGCTTCTTTCAAGACAGGAAGTCCAAAACCTTATGGACAAGGTCTCAAAGAATTATCCAAAGATCGTAGATGAGCTTATTCCGTCGCATTTTACCCTCGGCAATGTACAGCGAGTGCTTCAGAATCTCTTAAAGGAAAGGGTTCCTATAAAAGACCTTATTGCCATACTGGAGACTCTGCTTGATTACGCTCCAACCACAAAAGATATCGAAGTGCTTACTGAGCATGTCAGACATGCGCTTTCAAGGTACATAACCAGACAATATTCAGCCGCAGACGGCTCTCTGTATGTTATGACTCTGGATCCAAGATTTGAAAGGGAACTTTCGCAGACAATTGAAGCAGGCGGGATTATTAACCCTGAGATAGTAAGCAAACTAATGAGAACCATTGAGGTTGCTGTAGGCGAAGCCGGGCTCAAAGGTAATCAGCCGATTATACTGTGCTCCGCTCCGATAAGAAGATTTCTAAGAAAGATTATAGAAAGATTTTTGCCTTCAGTGGTAGTCCTGTCACATGCAGAGATAACGTCTGCAGTGAAAATATATACTTTAGGAGTGTTGAAATATGAAGATCAAAAAATTTAAGGCAAAGACTTTTTCCGAAGCCCTTAAGCTCGTAAAAAGAGAATTCAGCGAAGATGCAGTAATTCTTTCTTCCGAAGAGAAAAAGGGATTCAGACCGTTCGTTGAGATTACTGCAGCGGTGGATTACGACAGCGAAATATCTTCTCAACCTGTTTCAACAGATATAGTCTCTAAGTCCGGAGTGGTCAACGAACACCTGTCATTCAAGGGTCAACAATCAGGTAAACTTTCATCATCCGGTGAGCATCATGTATCTAATGCCTCCGTTCAACAAATTCCAGACCCTTCAATTCATGAGGTCAAGAGTGAGATAGAAAAGCTTCGCGAAAGCATCGAAGGCATGAAAAATGACGGCTACAAAATTTCGTTGCCTTCCTCCAAGAAAGCCATTTTGAATTTTCTCAGGACAAGATCAATCCGGGAGGATTTTGCGCTCTGTCTCTGCAACAAAGTAGAGGGGATAAATGAGATACCTGCACATATCTCAAAGAACATTAAAGTAAAAGAAGATTTCATGAATAAAAAAACTGTTATGCTCATCGGCCCTACAGGCGTGGGAAAGACCACAACAATAGCTAAACTTGCAGCCAATGCGATTAAAAAAGGGATGAAGGCTGCTATTATCAGCTTAGATACCTACAGAATCGGCGCAACTGAACAGATAAGGATATATTCGAAGATCATGGGCATTCCTCTCTCCATTGTTTCAAATATTTCACAACTTAAAGACAGTCTGTCAAGATTTGAGTCAAACAGTGATGTTATCTTCATAGACACCACTGGAAAAAACCCGAAGGATACTGAGTATATCGACAATATTGCTGATATATGTCATGCGTTTTGCGAAGAACGCAACCATCAGTCTGAAGCTCAGAACTCAAAACTGTCTCTGGAGATACATCTGCTTATGAGTGCAAACTCAAATGATGATTTTATGATAAGCGCATATAACTATTATAAAAAACTGCCTATAGACTATGTTGCCTTTACTAAAACAGATGAATCTGTTAGATTAGGTTCGCTTTACAATATGATGCTTATATATCAGAAACCTGTCGCGTACATAACAACAGGCCAAAAGGTACCAGAGGACATTGAATTTGTTACAGCTGACAGGCTTACAAATCTCATACTTAATTAAAGCGGGGAAAATCCAATGCTGACAGAAAAAGAACACTCAAAAAAATATGTTAAGACCATAGCGGTTGCCAGCGGAAAAGGCGGTGTGGGAAAAACAAATCTGGTGGCAAATCTTGCTATCGCAATGAAAAAACTGGGCAAAAATGTTATGATTCTGGACGCTGACCTCGGTCTCAGCAATATAGACGTACTCCTTCACTTAGCACCCAGATACAATATAAAAAATGTGCTAAACGGCGAGATGCCTCTTAAAGATATCGTAATCGACGGCCCGCACGGGATAAAGATACTTCCTGCCAGTTCCGGGGTTCAGGAACTGACTAATATCAATGAATTTCAGCGTCTAAAAATACTCGAGGAATTTGACGCATATAATAGTGATATTGATGTCCTTCTCATAGACACTGCTGCCGGCATATCTGAAAATGTGGCCTTTTTTTGTATTGCAGCAGAAGAGATAATCATAGTGACCTCTCCTGAGCCCACTGCCATCACAGACGCCTATGCCCTGACTAAAGTTCTTTTTACAAGATACCAGGAAAAAGGATTCAGCATTATTGTAAATTCAGCAAAAAACTCTGACGAGGGTGTTGAAGTCTTCGGCAGGCTTTCCGTTGCTGCCGAAAGGTTTCTGAATATCTCTCTGGACTATCTCGGGTATATTCCCCATGATGATTCTGTACAAAAAGCAGTAAGATCTCAAAAGGCTTTTATAGACGCGTATCCATCCTGCTCTGCTTCAAAACAAACATCAGAGATAGCAAAAAAGCTCCTGGAGCAAAATGGCAAGATTAAAGGCAACTTACAATTTTTTCTCGGCAATCTGCTGTCGGCCTCAAGCAGTTCGGCAACGTAAAGGCCATTAATCAGAGATCATATAACTATTGTTAATGGCATTAAATGTGAAATATAAAATTGGGCTAATTGAGGATGAAAAAGAGCAGATTATTAAAAATTTCCTGCCTTTTATAAAATATACCGCTTACAGACTGGCATGGAGACTGCCCCCCCAGCTTGACGTTGAGGACCTTGTCAGTGTAGGAATAATCGGACTTCTGGATGCTCTTTCCAGATATGAAACCGGCAAGGCCAAACTCAAAACTTTTGTGGAATTCAGGATAAAAGGCGCAATGCTTGATGAACTGAGGGCACATGACTGGATACCAAAATCTATGAGGAGTAAACTCAACGCAATCAAAAAAACACATCACGTACTGGAAAGAGAACTCGGCAGGCCGCCTGACAGCGAAGAGGTGGCAAAAAGACTTAAGGTATCGATAGACGAATACCACAAAATACTACAGAATACAAACTTAGAGATATCCTATAGATTTGAGGACTATAGTTCAAAAATGTCTGAAGAAAATTCGATGGATATAACAGAATGTATCGCTGATCAGAATACCAAAACTCCATTTGAAATATACGAAAAAAATAAAGGAAATGAAGCGCTTGCGCGTCTTATCGAGAAACTTCCTGAAAAAGAAAGACTCATCTTATCACTTTATTACTGGGAAGAATTGACCATGAAAGAAATAGGCAAGGTCCTGAGTCTTACTGAAGGGAGGGTATGCCAGTTGCATAATAAAGCAGTCATAAGGCTTAAGGCAAAACTAGACGCTGACTACACTGGATGACCGGCTCCTAAAGTCCTTTTCTCTAAAACACCTCCCCCCAGCCTCTTAATTAAAATGAAAAAACAGAAAATTGAACTAAAGAATAATTACAAAGTTCCGATAAATAAACAAGAGAAAGATATATATGACTTTTTCCAACAGAAAGCTCTCAGGGCTGATAAAAGACCTCGCACATTCAGATGCCTCGCAGAGACGTCGGGCAGCAGAGGCATTATCGGATGGCGATGAAAGAGCTATATATCATCTGATTAAAACGCTAAGAGATAAAAATCCTGGCGTCCAAGATGCGGCAACACGTTCTCTCATATCCATAGGCGGTGAGACAACAGCATATATGGTACTCCCTTTGCTTAGGGAAGACTCTTTTCTAAGAAACACTGCGATGATAATATTAAAAGAAATAGGCAAACCCGTAATTCCTTTGCTTTTCCTTCTGCTTAAAGACAAAGATTATGACATCCGCAAATTTGCTATTGACCTCTTATCCGATATAAAGCATTGTGACTATCCTGAGGAAATAGTTTCAATCCTCGAAAATGATCCCAACCCTAATGTCAGGGCATCTGCGGCAAAGGCAATCGGACATCTTAATTATAAGGTTGCCGTATTAAGCCTGATAAAAGCCCTAAATGATGAAGAATGGGTAAGCTTTTCAGCGCTTGAATCTCTATCAATGCTAAAAGACGAATCGGCGGTTACTTCAATTAAATTGCTGCTTGATAAACCATCGGAAGCTGTAAGATACGCGGCTATTGAAGCGCTCGGCAAAATAGGCTCGCACTCTGCAGCCGAAGCCCTTATCGACCACCTTCCTAAAACAGATGGCTTTGAAAAAGCAGCAACAATAAAAAGTCTTGTGCAAATAGGAGTTGCGCCTAACATGACTGTTATTTCAGATACGCTTATGGAAATGCTCAGTACAGGCGACTGGGATGAGAGAATTATCGCGATAAAAGGCCTGATTGATCTAAAACAAACAAGGGCGATATACCCGATTATTGATATTGCCGGAGCTCTTGACCCTTCGCTGCCTGATGCAGAAGAAAAGCTTTTTTTTATCAAAAATGCCTTAAAAAGCTTTGGCTGCATAGATTCTATGATTAACGTCCTGAATAATCCATCGTTAAAATACAGAGGAAAAGTTATAGCGATCGAGGTAATTGGAGAGTTAAAGTGCAAAGAGGCGGCCCCATATCTCATAAAGTTAACAGAAACCAATATAAGGGACATAAAAAGGGCCAGCATAGAAGCAATGGGAAAAATATATGGTGATGAAACAAGCCAAGCCTTAATTAAATCTGTAAATGACACAGGCTTTCTTATAAAGCAAAGTGAATGAATACCACTCTTCAGGACTCAACATTTAAACAATTGAGAGATTTTATTTACGAAAAAAGCGGAATTTTCATGCCTGACACAAAAAAATATCTTCTTGAAAACAGACTTGCAGGAATAATTCAGAAAAAGAATCTCGATAATTTTGAGGACTATCTTTATCTCATACGTTACGGTAAAAATGGCGATGAACTTTCAAGTCTCTTTGATGCAATAACGGTCAACGAAACATATTTTATGAGAGAGCCTCAACAGCTCAATGTTTTAGTCGATAACATAGCTCCTATGATTATAGAGAAGAAAAAAATAAAAAATCTAAGAATATGGTCTGCAGCGTGTTCAACAGGTGAAGAACCTTACACCATAGTTATGCTGCTGGCAGAAAAAAATAATCTAAGCGCAGAAGTGTTAGCCTCAGACATCAGCGATGAGGCAATAGATTATGCAAAAAAGGCAACTTATAGTTCTTACTCAGTTCGAAATGTACCTAAAATATATCTTACAAAATATTTTAAGGAAAACGGCCAGACATACATGTTTGGTCATTCCGCAAAAAATTCTGTCAAATTTATGAACATCAATCTGCTGGATGAGAGAAAAATGCGTTCAATACATGGAATGGATGTAATATTCTGCCGGAATGTTCTTATATATTTTGATGATAAGGCAAAACAAAAAGCAGTCTCATATCTGTATGACAGCCTCAAAACTGACGGCTTTTTATTTGTGGGCATTTCAGAAAGCTTGCATAATGTGACCCGCGCCTTTAAGCCGATAACCATCAACAATGTTGTTGTGTATCAAAAGATATAGGAGTATCCATGAAAATATTAATCGTTGATGATTGTGCCACAACAAGAAAAATTCTCAGTATTTATCTGAAAT
>CAZBSJ010000002.1:16535-24926 GCA_964494165.1 uncultured Nitrospiraceae bacterium | reverse complement strand
CTGGCCTTAAGAAGGTTTATAGGCCATATGGAGGGAGTTGAATCCATTGACGTTGAGTCCGGGAATGTTGTTGTGGAATATGACGACTCGAAAATTTCAAATGAAAATCTTTTAAAGATTACAAAGGACAGTATTGACAAGCTGGGTTATAAAATAGAATAACCTTAGGTCTAAAGTTCAAAAAATTTTCAGGGAGGGAAAGATGAAGAGACTGATGATTTTTCTGGTGTTGTTGCTTAGTTTCAGCATTTCAGTGCAGGCGCAGACAGCAGGGGATAAGCCTGCTGAACAAAAACATACTACAATGCAGCATGGTAAGGCAGGCGAAGGAATGATGTCTATGTGCCAGAACATGATGGGCGAAGGGATGATGCCGATGATGCAGCATATGATGGGGCACGGCTTGATGATGAGGGACATGATGCAGATGATGGTCGACATGATGAAGATGCAGAAAAATATGCTTAAGGGCACTAAGACAGCTGAAGCAAAAGAGATGATTACAGAACTCGATAAGATGATTGAGAGAACTGAAAAGATGATGTCAGAGATGAGATCAATGCATATGAAGGGAATGATGGGGCAGCATGGCGAGCATGGAAAACCTGAACAAAAGGCTGTTGAGCCCAAGAAGGACGAAGGACAGAAGCCGGATCCGCATAAACATCATTAATATGCGTAATTTATAAATAAAGCAGATATTGCATCCAAAATTTATTTAACTCGATAATTTATTGTATTATCTTGATTTGTTATACGAAATAGAATTATACGTGAAATACATCAGTCAAAGGTAAATCAAGGTATCGAAAAATAAATTTTTCCGCAACATCTGCTTTATTAGTACGCATTCTTCAGATATAGCAAAAATTGTAAGTAAGGTGAAATGTGAAGACGACTGATCCTGTATGCAAGATGACAGTTGAGAGCAGTGACGCTAAGGCTGTCTCAGAATATAAGGGGAGGACATATTATTTCTGCTCTGAATCCTGCAAGGAAAGATTTGATAAAGAGCCGGATAAATACAGGGATGAGGAGAAAAGCTTAAAACCTGAACCTGGAAAAAAAGAAACTAAAGAAACAGGAGAGGGCAGAAGGCTTGACCTGCCGATTACCGGCATGTCCTGCGCTGCTTGTGCGGCAAAGATACAGGACAGCCTTTCGCATCTTGGCGGCGTAAATTCTGCCTCTGTGAACTTTGCCGCTGAAAAAGCAACTATAACCTATGATCCCGTTAATGTCTCTGTGGATGATTTCCTTAAGACCATTAAGGATCTCGGTTACGGAGCTACTGTAGCAAAGCAGACAATCCCCATAAAAGGCATCACCTGCGCCGCATGCGTTAAGAGAGTAGAAGATGCATTGAGTTCTCTTAATGGCGTGCTTTCAGTGACAGTAAACATTGCCACAGAAAGGGCTACCGTTGAATATATTCCTACACAGGTGGGTATCAGAGAGTTCAGGAAGACAATAAAAGAAGCCGGTTATGAGGTAGTTTCCATAGAGAAGGGCGAAGATATTGTAGAGAAGGAGAGAAAAGAAAGGGAGGCGCATTATCGCAGGCTTAAGACAAAGGTAATTGTCGGGGCTGTTCTTTCTGTTCCCATCATGCTTTTAATGTACTGGAATTCTGTAGGGCTATCAGTATTTTTTGAAATGCCCCATAATGTCAGCGCCTTTCTTCAGTTCATTCTTGCCACACCCATTCAGTTCTGGATCGGACTGCAATTTTATACAGGCGCGATTTCTGCTGCACGGCATAAGACTACGAACATGAATACATTGATAGCAGTAGGCACATCAGCAGCCTATTCTTACAGTGTGGTTGCTACCTTTTTCCCCTCTGTTTTTGAGATAAAGGGATATTCTGCCGAGGTATACTTTGATACCTCGGCTGCGATTATAGTGCTTATCCTTCTCGGCAGATTGTTTGAGGCAAGGGCTAAGGGGCACACATCTGAGGCTATAAAAAAACTTATCGGGCTTCAGGCAAAGACAGCAAGGGTTTTGCGTAACGGGAAAGAGGAAGATGTTGCAATAGAAGATGTGGAGATAGGGGATATTATTGTCGTGAGGCCCGGCGAAAAGATACCCGTTGACGGCATTTTAACAGAAGGCTATTCTTCTATTGATGAGTCTATGATAACAGGAGAATCTATCCCGGTTGAGAAAAAGCCTGGAGATTCTGTTATCGGAGCGACCATAAATAAGACCGGGACATTTAAATTTGAGACATCGAAGATCGGCAGGGAGACGATACTCTCGCAGATAATAAATATGGTGCAGGAAGCTCAGGGGACTAAACCTCCTATTGCGCGAATGGCGGATTTGATATCTTCTTATTTTGTTCCTGCTGTTATCGGCATTGCTGCTCTTACTTTTTTTATCTGGTATTTCTTTGGCCCATCCCCGGCTTTTACCTATGCAGTTCTTAATTCTATAGCAGTTCTTATAATCGCATGTCCATGCGCTTTGGGGCTTGCAACCCCTACATCAATCATGGTCGGTACAGGCAAAGGCGCTGAAAACGGGATACTGATCAGGGGCGGAGAATCCCTCGAGACAGCGCATAAGATTAACGCAATTGTTTTCGATAAGACAGGAACGCTCACAAAAGGCGAGCCGTCAGTTACTGATATAGGCTCAAATGGAAACTTTTCAGATAAAGATATTCTTTTTTATGCAGCATCTGCAGAAAAGGGCTCTGAACATCCTTTGGGCGAGGCAATAGTCAGGAAAGCCTCTGAGATGGGGATTGAGCTTAAAGGCCACTCTGCATTTCAGGCAGTTCCGGGACACGGGATTAAGGCAGAGATAAATGGGAAAAATGTTCTTTTGGGAAATTCAGCTTTAATGAATGACGAGTCTGTATTGATAGATGATCTTAGAGCTAAGGCAGAGAAGCTTGCTGATGACGGCAAGACTCCCATGTTTATCGCTATAGACAAAAAAGCGGCCGGAATAATAGGAGTTGCAGATACCTTAAAAGAAAGCTCTGTGCAGGCAATTAATGCCCTGCATAAGATCGGCATAGAGGTTTTGATGCTTACCGGCGATAATAAAAAGACGGCTGAGGCGATTGCGCGAAGGGCCGGAATAGACAGGGTTATGGCTGAGGTTCTGCCGGAAGAGAAGGCCAATAAGATTAAAGAGCTTCAGTCTGAAGGAAAGGTTGTCTCAATGGTAGGGGATGGAATCAATGATGCGCCGGCGCTTGCGCAGGCAGATGTGGGTATAGCAATCGGCACAGGGACTGACATTGCAATGGAGGCATCAGACATTACCTTAATAAAAGGCGACCTGAAAGGCGTTGTTACTGCTATATCTCTTTCCAGGGCGACAATCCGAAATATTAAGCAGAATCTTTTTTGGGCTTTTGCCTATAATACGATTCTTATACCGGTTGCAGCCGGGGTACTCTTCCCGTTTTTTGGAATACTCCTGAATCCTATTTTTGCCGCTGCTGCAATGGGGATGTCATCTGTTACAGTTGTGACTAATGCATTGAGGCTGAGAAGGTTCAGGGCAGCTTAAAAATACCTTACTGAGAACGATTCGAATTCGCCTTTAAAATCTTCCCATTTAACGTCAATAGAGGCTACTTTTGAGGCCGGCGGGCCTTTATGGCATTGGCTTATAGCCTTTTCAATTTCATCTTTACTGCCTTCAAAGACTGCTTCAACAGAGCCGTCGCTTCGGTTTTTTACCCATCCCTTAAGTCCAAGCAGCTGTGCAACATCTTCAGTGAATGCACGGTAAAAAACACCCTGAACTCTGCCTGATATGATAAGATGCGCTCTGGCATTTCCCATGAAAAAATTATATCACATTCAGATTAAAGCTCAAGATTAAAGAATGAAACAGGGTTTACGTTGATTCCATGGACTTTTACTCCAAAGTGCAGATGAGGGCCGCTTGACCTGCCGGAAGAGCCAACATGTCCGATCACATCATTCTTTGATACAAGATCTTCGGTTTTAACATTCATTTTTGACAGGTGCATGTAAATGGTGTATATCCCCTGCCCATGATCGAGGATTAGCGTGTTACCTCCAAAGAAAAGCTCTTCTGCCAGAATGACCCTCCCGGCATTGGATGCTCTGACTAACTCACCGTTTTTACCTTTTATGTCTATCCCGTAATGAATGCTTGTTTTTTTCTTGTTGATTATCCTTTTAATGCCGAACTGTGTAGAGATTTCATTCTGAAGAGGAGAAGTAAACCTGCCTTCCCACTGTTTGTCGCTAAGTATAGGCCAGAAAGATTTTAATAGTGCTGCCTCCTTTTCAGCCCGCTCCAGGTCTTCAGGGCTGAGCGTTACTTTCTCTTCCGGCAGGCTTAGATTAATAGAGGGAAAACTTATTTTTTTGACTATAAGATTTTTTTTGATTTTTTTTGTTCCTGCTGTTATTGTCACCGGATGATAACCAGGCTTTGTATCAATATCTGCTGCCCCTATTGCAATAAAAGAACCATCACTTTGCCTGCTTAAAGACAGCTGTTTGTCCTTGAATGAAACCACAGGCTGGTACTGATCTTTAAAACCGCTTATCTTGATCAGAAACGCATCTCCGGGATTAATTTTAGAGGGGATAATGGTCGCATTAAATCCTGAGGCATTTTTTGCAAGGAATACTATTGTAATGAAGAAAAAGAGCCTTATCAGAAAACGGTTCAGAGGCATTGTTTAAGTTTAAATCATCTGATTGGGGTTAAGGCAAGAAAAAAATACACGGCTTTCCATGTCTCATTGCACTTCAAGAGATAAGGTAAGTGGTGTAAGAGTTTTTTTATGGTCTGAAAGGTGATTTAAATCACAGATTATAAAGCTTCGATACTGTATTTTGTATTTGTGGGCAAAAAGATCACTATGCAAAAGGCAGTCAGGATGTAAAAGACAAAAAAATAAGGGCTAAGCCGCCGAAAAGGTAAAGCCCGGGTGACCGGGTGACACAAAGCTACCTGTCCTGATTGTTCAGGGACAGAGGGGTTGTCGAAGTGGCGATTTTGTGGAAAAGCCTACCTTTCGGGGTAGGCTTTTTGTGTAAAAAGGGCGATGGGAGTAGGGCAATTGCTTGGCGATCGAAAGGAGGCAATGAAAAAAATGAAAAAGGTTGTTTTAATGATGTTTATCGTAATGTTGGTTTTCCCTGTATTATCATTTTCTGATGATTCAGGGGTAGGGGAGTATGTCAGCGCTGTTAATGACGATAAAGCAATAACAGTTCCATTCGGACACTACGGTATTATGGCGAAATATGCTGACATGTTTTTATCAAGCATACAAAATGGTAACAAGGCGATCTTTGCTGAACTTGTATTTAATAATCTTGATAAGTATTTCATCCTTGACATAAGAAGACCAGTTGATTATTGCGCCGGCCATATACCTGGAGCAGTCAATATTCAGTTTGAATTTGTGGCAAAACCTGAAAACTTGGCACAGCTTCCGGCAGACAAAACAATAATTCTAGTCTGTTATTCCGGGCATAATGCCAGCCAGCTTTCCGGTGTATTAAATATGCTTGGATACGATGCATGGCCGATGAGATATGGCATGTCATCATGGCGTCCTTATACGCCTATAAAGGTGTGGTCATCTAAGGACAATCAGGTAATTAATGGGGCAGGGTATCCGATGGTGAAATGCCAATAGGAGGAAACAATAAGATTTTATTCGGGGGAATTATAGGTTAAGTCAAAATGATTTAACCTGGAGATCGCCAGGCAATTGAGTTTTGAAACCAAAACCAGCTGGCAGTACAAAGATGCTGTCAGCTGGTCTTTTTTTTGAAGATTATAATATCTCAAGAGATGAGAAGAAGAAGGGTATCTCATAAGAAGCGGATGCCTGAGAATCAGAACCATGCACGATATTGTGCTCAATGTCAGATGCAAAATCTGCGCGAATTGTTCCTGGCGCAGCGTTTTTAGGATTTGTCGCACCCATAATATCCCGCACCCGTGAAATCGCATTTTCTCCTTCTATAACTAAAACAACTACAGGACCTTCAGACATAAAATCAGTAAGGCTGCGGTAGAAAGGTTTGTCCTTATGAACGATATAGAAGTTTTTGGCTTCATCTTTTGAAAGCTTTATTTTTTTTAAGCCGGCAATTCTTAAGCCTTTTTTTTCGAATCTCGCAATAACTTCTCCGATAATGTTTTTCTTAACCCCGTCAGGTTTTATTATTGATAATGTGCGCTCCATTTTCCCTCCTCTGAAATCACATAGAAAGTTTTTTTAATAATTTTTTTACTGATGAGCATGATTCTCTGAATTGTGTTTTTTCTTCTTTAGCCAATTTTATCTCAACGATTTTTTCGACTCCTTCCCTGCCAAGTATAACCGGCACTCCGACATATATATCCTTCATGCCATATTCCCCGTTAAGATAAGCTGCGCAGGGTAGCACGCGTTTTTCATCAAAAATAATTGCTTTTATCATCTGGAATGTGGAGGCAGCAGGGGCGTAATATGCGCTTCCGGTTTTCAGCAGAGACACTATCTCTGCGCCTCCTGTCCTTGTCCTGTTTATCAATGCATCTATATCTTTTTTCTTCATAAGCTCTGTTATTGGTACTCCTTTTATTGTCGTGAATCTTGGCAAAGGCACCATCTGGTCGCCGTGGCCTCCCAGAACCATTGTCTCAATGTCCTCAGGCGAAATTCCAGTTTCCCATGATATAAATGACCTGAACCTGGACGCATCAAGTATTCCGCCCATGCCCATTATTTTTTTGCATGAAAATTCAGTAGTTTTCCATGAGAGCTGGGCCATCACATCCATAGGATTTGTTACTACTATAATGATTGCATTTGGCGACATCTTTGCAATCTCAATGGATGCTGCTTTAACAACATCAGCATTTGCATGAAGGAGGTCATCCCTTGACATATTGGGTTTTCTTGCAAATCCTGCAGTAATAACAACAATGTCTGAATCTTTTATGTCTGAGTAGCTGTTTGTTCCTTTCACAGAAGCAGAAGAGTTCCAGACCGGACATGCTTCAGCGATGTCCAATGCCTTTCCCTGAGGCATGCCATCAACAATGTCAAAAAGCACAACATCTGCGATGCCTGAATGGGCAATCAGCTGGGCTGTTGAGGCACCGACATTTCCGGCTCCGATAATAGATATCTTTTTTTTCAACACTTCTCCTTTTTAAATTAAGATTTAAGGATGAATTTAAGATTCAAGGAGGCCTTTGTTGCTCAGGCCTCCTTAAATAGAGATGTTATACTTTTGTTACATTAGTAGCTTTTGGCCCGCGTTCGCCGTCTATTATATCGAATTGAACTCTCTGGCCTTCGGCAAG
This sequence comes from uncultured Nitrospiraceae bacterium, assembly GCA_964494165.1. GTDB lineage: Bacteria > Nitrospirota > Thermodesulfovibrionia > Thermodesulfovibrionales > UBA1546 > CAZBSJ01. The sequence goes on along the minus strand of CAZBSJ010000002.1, from coordinate 17,606 downwards.
CGTCTTAAAACCATCAGCTGTAATAGAAGAGTAATGAACAAATACATCTGGCCCATCATCCTGTTGAATAAACCCGTATCCCTTAGTTTCATTGAACCATTTCACTTTTCCTTCAACTGACATGCTGCTTAAATCCTCCTTTTCTCATATAAATCCCAGAGAAGATAATAATACCTGAAATACAGGTATGCTTTTTATATCATTAAAGAAAATTGTTGTCAAGAAAATTTACTATTAAAGTCCGTTTTTTTTTGACATAATATTATGAAATATGGTATTCATACATACACAAAAAAATCCTATTTTATAGGAGAACAATAATGAAAAGCTTTTCTGCCCCAAAGAAATCTCTTCTTTTGTCAGTTTTAGTCATAGGGTTACTGATGTTTTCAGGTTTTGCCTATAGCGGCAGCATTATGGTTAAGCCCGGCAATTTTGACCATTTTGCCATTCAGCTGCCGGACAGGGTTAAGGCCGGAGAAGGTTTTATGGTCAGACTCCAGGTTTATGATGCCTACAACAACCTGATTTCGAACTTTGAAGAGACAGGGAAAGATTTCAGAGTTGCAGTATCAGGCTCTGCCCAGGTTCAGCCTTCTGTATTAAAAGCAGCATCATTTGCCGCAGGAAATGCAAGCATCGGCATAACAGATAAAAAAGCCGAGACCATAACTCTCTCTATCTTTGAAGTCGTCGGTACGGTGCCGGTTTTAACAAAGGAGATAACAATACTGCCTAATAAGCTTGACCATTTCTTTGTTCAGTCTCCTCAGTCTGTTACAACAGGAAGCAATTTTGATATAAAGATAATTGCAAGAGATGCTTTTCAAAATCCAATAACGGATGTTGATGTTGACGCGAAAAATTTACGTCTTGCATCTTCAGGCAGCACTGTTTTTAAAACTATAAGTGCTCCTTCTGTTTTTAAGGACGGTGTGAGTCTTGCTACTCTTTCAGCTGAAAAAACAGGAGAGGCTTTAATAGAGGTGAGGGATCAGGTAACCGGCAGCAAAGGGGTAACCTCTAATGTTAAGGTTTCTCCGTCAACGCTTAGTCATTTTAAGGTCTTTG
>CAZBSJ010000002.1:0-16435 GCA_964494165.1 uncultured Nitrospiraceae bacterium | reverse complement strand
GTAACCTCTAATGTTAAGGTTTCTCCGTCAACGCTTAGTCATTTTAAGGTCTTTGGCCCTAAAGAAACTGTTGCAGGCGAGCCTTTCGAGGTTGTTATTAAGGCGTTCGATGCATTTGATAATCCGATCGACAATTACGCCTCCTATGGGAACGGGGTTGTAATAACATCTTCCGGACAGACAAAGATTTCTCCTTCTTTTATAAATCAGGCGGAATTCAAGGGCGGACAGGCGGCTGTAAGGCTAAGATATGAGAAAGCAGAGGAAATCAGCGTAATAGTTACTGAAAATAATAAGACACAGCAGGGCAAGAGCACCTCTATAATTGTTCTGCCTTCGGCTCCGGATAATTTTGCAGTGGTAACGCCTGACAGCGCTGTTGCTGGGCAGAAATTTAAAATTAAGATAGAGGCATATGACAAGTTCGGAAATCTGATTAAAAATTACAATCTGATCGGCAGCGATGTGTATCTGACTGTCACTGACAAAAGGAAATTGTCACCGAGAACGGTTTCTGCATCTGAATTTATGGGTGGCACTGCAACAGTAGATGTAATTTATGATAAGGCAGAATCTTTCTTAATATCAGCCTCGATGTCTTCTAAAGTCGAAGAAAAAAAAACAGTGACTCGTGAGCATAAAGAAGAAAAGGTGACTGATACGCCAATAAAATCTGAAGTTGTTCCTGTTCCAAAACCAAAGCCGATAGAAAAAACTGATAAGCCCGAACCAGCACAAAAAGAAGAAAAAGTAGCTGTCAGTAAGCCTGAAAAAGAGCAAATAGAAAAAAAAAGGCTGAAGATATCTTTGAAGTAAAGAAGATTTCTCTTATTGAGGCAAAAAACAAGGTAATGGTAATAATAAATATGAATACCCCTGACGGCAATCTGGAATATAGTGCCGAGAAAAAATCTTTGAATAAAGAAGATTTTATAAAACTTGTTATGAAGCAGTCCGTAAACAAGGCGAAGAGAGATTGGAGGTTTAAGTCATCATTTATTCCGACTGTGCGCATCGAACAGGATAAAAAGAATCCTAATACGCTGGAAGTATCTGTTCGTGTTTTGTCAAAAGATTTTGAATATGAGGCAAAACGGATTAAAGATTTGCTTGTAATAAGCGTTACCAAGCCATAGGAGCATATATAATGAGGATACCATTTTTAGCAGCCAACTGGAAGATGAACAAGACCATTTCTGAAACAATCGGTTTTCTGAATGACTTTATCCCTTCGGTAAAAGGCGTTGCTGATGCTGATATTGTTATAGCGCCGCCATTTACATCGCTGTTTTCTGCTGCCGGGATTGTTAAAGGGTCAAATGTAAAGCTTTCAGCCCAGGATGTATTTCACGAAGAAAAGGGGGCATTCACTGGCGAAGTCTCGCCATCAATGCTTTTGGATTGCGGTTGTTTATATGTCATTGTAGGACATTCAGAGAGAAGACAGTTTTTTAACGAGACGGATGCCACAGTCAATAAAAAAATCAAAATTTCCAAGAAGAGCGGTTTGGGTATTATTTTCTGTATAGGTGAATCATTGGAGCAAAGAGAGGCAGGAAAGACTAATGATGTCCTTAATAAAGAGATTGAGAACGGCCTTAAGGACATTGAAGCAGACAATATAGTTGTTGCGTACGAGCCTATCTGGGCTATCGGAACCGGCAAGACCGCAACTCCCGAGCAGGCACAGGACACCCATGCCTATATAAGGGAAAAGCTCGGAGTTTTATATGGAAATAAATCCTCTGAAATGCGTATAATATACGGTGGGAGTGTTACTCCAGAAAACATAGCCACTTTAATGGCTTGCAAGGATGTTGACGGAGCTTTAGTCGGCGGGGCAAGCCTGAAGGCTGAAAGTTTCGCTAAAATTGTGCGATTTAATTCGGAGGGGAAATGATAACGGTTCTTTTAATAATTCATATCCTGGTCGCTTTTTTCCTGATATTTATTGTCTTGATACAAAGCGGTAAGGGAGCTGAGCTTGGCGCTGCTTTTGGCGGTTCTAGCCAGACGCTTTTCGGAAGCCGCGGGGCGGCTACCTTCTTTAGCAAGCTTACGACTATTGCTGCAATAGTTTTCATGCTGACTTCATTGACTCTGGCGGTTGTCTCTTCAAAGACCGGGTCTATAATAAAGGCATCACCGGTAAAAGAAACCGGGACAATGCCTCCTGCTCAGGGAGGACCTGTTCAGGGCGGAGGAATTCAACCATTAGAGGTTCCTCAACAGCAGGCGCCAGTTACCCCTGTTCCGCAGAAATAATCATTTTGAATTTGCAGGGACTGATGAGGAGGAGAAAATAAAAGTATGAGTGATTGGCTTATAGCATTAGGTTTTTTGGCTGTATGGCTAGTTTTACAGTTAGTGATATTTCCAAGGCTTGGCATTTCTACGTGAGGCATTGATCCTAAGGGGTCGGGGACTCCAAAAAAGAAGTGCTGATTCCGCATAAACAAGCATATCTTTTTTATAAAAATCCAGAACTTTTTAAACATATGCTATTAATTCAAATGTGGATTAATATATCAATGAAGATAAATTTGCGTATATGCAAAGAAAAGATGTATTTGTAAATCTCAGATGGGCTGTAATAATTGGCACTTCTTACCTTATAATTGCTGAAAGCAATTACAATATAACACTTTTTAGCTCCCTCTTTCTTCTGGCTTTTATAAACAGTAATTTTGTTGTTTACAAGTTACAGAAAAAGTACGCCAATAATCCGTATTTCTATCAAACGGTTGCCCTTACTGATATACTCGTAGTATCACTCGCAATATATCTTTTCGGAAAACCAAGCGCTGAGTTTTATATTATTTATTTCTTCATAATTATGCTTTCAGCCCTTGGCGAAAATATGAAGCTCGGACTTCTTGTGGCAGCTATCGCAAGCAGTCTGTATATTTATTACCAGGTTCGGGCAGGAGAGGCAGGTCTTGATTTACCAATTAAGATAGGTTTTCTTTTCGTTGTCGCAATATTTAATACAACGCTTGTCGAAAATCTTAGGAGAGAACATACCCGGGTACGCTCGCTTGAGAAAGAAAAAGAAAAACTGCACGCTGTTATGGAGGAGGAAAAGGAAAAACTTGGCGAGGCCTTGCAGGTTGTAGATGCGGTCATGCAGATATTGAACGAAAAAAAACAGATCAGATGGTCTAATAAGGAATACGAGGAAGGAACAAGCTGTTTAAACATTAAAAGCGGCATCTGTGTAAAATGCGCAATGGATGAAGCAGATGAAAGCAGGATGTTTGTTAAGGAGAGACTTCTGGGCAACAAAAAGAAATATTTTGCCGTATTTTGTTCTCCCATGCATGATAATAATTACATCAGCATTACCAGGGACATCACAAAAATAAAAGAAACAGAGTTAAGTCTCGAACTTAAAAGGACGGCTCTTTCTTTTATGATTAGATTGTCAGAATTGGCAAATAAGGCTAAGACGCTTGATGAGCTTTTTTCTCATATGGCGTCTAATCTTGAGACCTCTTTCGGATTTGAGATTGTAGTGCTCAGGGCGCTTAAGGGAAGTCAAATGATTATGATCGGGTCAAAAGGCATCGAAAATAGCATTATGCCTGAGATGCATAGCGTTAAACTCGGTGAAACTATTTCAGGCGCAGCTATACTTATGCGAAAGCCTATAATAGTGAAAGACATGGATGTTTTTTATGCGTCTTATTCTACGCTTGCGAAAAAGCTCGGTCTGAAGTGTCTAATAAGCCTGCCTTTATATTCAAGAGGGGCGCTCTTCGGTACTTTGAGCATGGGGAGCAGGTCTGAAAAAAATATAGACCAGACTCATGTCAATATCCTTAATGCTGCAGCAAGCTGTATAGGGATGAGCATCGCCCCGTCTCTGGATGTCGAGTTTCCACAACAGACAATAAACCAATAAACAAGACATTTCCTGATCTTACAATTTAGTCATAGTCTTTACATTTTTGTAGATTCTCGGTTAGACTTTCACATGCCGCATATAAGCGATAAGGCAGTCGAAATAACAGCCCTTTATGAGATAAGCAAGCTTCTCGGCTCTTCCCTTAATCTTAAAATGAATCTTCGCGGCGTTATGAGGGTATTATCAGAATATCTCGATATGAACAGGGGCACGGTTGCGCTCAGACAAAAAGATGAAGTCTCGATTATTGCGGCATACGGAATGACTGAGGATGAGATAAAAAGGGGAAGATATAAGTTAGGAGAAGGGATTATAGGAAGGGTCGCAAAGCTTGGTTCTCCCATAGTTATTCCCAATATTGGAGAGGAACCTTTGTTTTTGAATAAGACAGGAGCAAGAAAGACTATCAAAAAGGAAAATATCGCATTTTTGTGTGTCCCTATAAAGTTCAAATACGAAGTTCTTGGTGTATTAAGCGTTGACAGGCTGTTCAGTTCAAAGAGGATATCCTTTGAAGAAGACCTGAGACTTTTGAAGATAATCGCCGCTCTGATAGCGCAGACAGTTAAACTTCATAATGAACTGGAAAAGGCAAAAGAGGAGTTTATCCAGGAAAAGGAAAATCTCAAACAACAGCTCAAAGGAAAATACAGGGTTGAAAACATTATTGGCCAGTCAGACATCATGCAGGATGTATTTGAAGCGGTGCACAGGGTAGCTCTCTCAAAGGCAAATGTTCTTCTGCGCGGGGAAAGCGGCACAGGGAAAGAGCTGATAGCAAAGGCGATACATTATATGAGTCCAAGGGCTAAGGGGCCTTTCATAAAATTCAACTGCGCTTCCATTCCTGAAGGGCTCCTTGAATCAGAACTCTTCGGCCATGAAAAAGGCGCATTTACCGGCGCAATGGCGATGAGAAAAGGACGGTTTGAACTTGCAGACAGAGGGACGATTTTTCTTGATGAGATAGGGGATCTTCCATTAGCCCTTCAGCCAAAGATACTTAGAGTTCTGCAAGAAAGGGAATTCGAGCGTGTTGGAGGGGACAAGACCATAAAAGCTGACGTAAGGCTGATTGCCGCAACTAGCAGAGACCTCGAAGAATTCGTATCCAAGGGCAAATTCAGGGAAGACCTGTACTATCGTCTAAACGTTGTCCCTGTATTCCTGCCTTCTCTCAGGGAAAGAAAAGAAGATATTCCTTTGCTTGTTGAGTATTTTTTAAAAAAATGCAACGAGGAAAACAAAAAAAAAGTTGCCATTTCTTCAGATGTGTTGAATATCTTTAGAGACTATGACTGGCCGGGAAATGTTAGAGAACTGGAGAATACAATCGAAAGATTAGTCGTAATGTCAGGCGATAAGACCATAACAAAATCTGACCTTCCTTTGAATATCAGGGATCAGTCTATTAAATCTAAATATGGAAGTAAGATGAAAGATGCTCTCCAGTCGACTATAGAGGACATAGAAAAGACAAGGATGCTCGATGCCCTCGAAAAGACTGGCTGGAACCAGGCAAGGGCAGCCAAGATTTTGGGAATTACTCCGCGGCAGATTGGGTATAAGATAAAAAAATATAATCTCCAAAAACCTTAAATACTTTTAGCAGTTCATAATAACAAAATTGTTGTATGCTTAACAATTTTGTCTTCGTTTAAGTTTTCAAATCGTCAAAATTTCTTATTATTTCAATATATTCTCGCCTGGCATATCTGTTGCTATTTACTTTTGAAATAAAAATACAGGAGGGATTTTATGAGACAGATAGCGATCTACGGAAAAGGTGGGATAGGAAAATCCACTACAACACAGAATACTGTTGCAGGGCTTTCTGAAGCAGGGTATAAGTGCATGATTGTTGGCTGTGATCCAAAGGCTGATGCAACACGATTGATACTGCATAAAAAGGCACAAGCAACTGTTATGGATATGGCAAGGGAAAGAGGAACAGTAGAAGACCTTGAAATTGGAGAGGTGCTTCTTACAGGCTTTAAAGGCATCAGGTGTGCAGAATCCGGAGGTCCTGAGCCGGGGGTTGGCTGCGCTGGCCGTGGGGTGATTACAGCCATAAATTTTCTTGAGGAAAACGGTGCTTATGAAGCAGATACCGATTTTGTTTTCTATGACGTACTCGGTGACGTTGTATGCGGAGGTTTTGCGATGCCGATCAGAGAGGGGAAGGCTAAAGAAATTTACATTGTCACTTCAGGAGAGATGATGGCTATGTATGCTGCAAACAACATTTCCCGCGGTATTCTCAAATATGCCCAGAGCGGCGGTGTCAGACTTGGCGGTCTTATTTGCAACAGCAGGAAAACTGATAAGGAATATGAACTTATATCTGAGCTGGCAAAAAGGCTTAATACCCAGATGATACATTTTGTCCCGAGAGATAATCAGGTCCAAAGGGCGGAACTGAGAAGGATGACAGTGATCGAATATTCTCCTGATCACCCTCAGGCTGATGAATACAGGGCATTGGCCAAGAAGATTGCTGAAAACAAGAATCTGGTAATACCTACTCCCTTGAGCATGGATGAATTGGAACAGTTGTTAATGGATTTTGGAATACTGGAGAACGAAGAGGCGGCAGCGTAAAGCAGGGATTAGTAGATAGTGATTAGGATTAGTTTGTAAAAAAGCTAATACCCAACACCCAATCCCTAGTCCCATTTAAAAGGAGGAATGAGGAATAATGAGCACAGCGATTAAAGATACTCAGAAAATGATAGAAGAAGTTCTGGACAAATATCCAGAAAAAGCCATGAAGGACAGAGCGAAACATCTTGCTGCTAATGATCCAACCGGGCAGTGCAGCACCTGTCAGGTGAAATCAAATATCAAATCAAGGCCTGGCGTTATGACAGTCAGGGGCTGCGCATATGCAGGAGCAAAGGGTGTTGTCTGGGGACCGGTCAAGGACCAGGTTACTATAAGCCACGGACCTGTTGGCTGCGGCCAGTACAGCTGGTGGTCAAGACGAAATTATTACAACGGCCAGACAGGCATTGATACATTCGGGACAATGCATATAACGACAGATTTTCAGGAAAAGGACATTGTGTACGGAGGCGATAAGAACTTGCATGCAGCGCTTCATGAATTAAAGGAACTTTTTCCTCTGGCAAAGAGCATGGGCATACTGTCTGAGTGTCCGGTAGGCCTTATCGGAGACGATATCGAGGCTGTATCCAAAAAAACCTCCAAGGAACTGGGTATTCCTATAGTACCGGTACGCTGTGAGGGATTCAGAGGAGTCAGTCAATCTCTCGGTCATCATATTGCCAATGACACGATCAGAGACTATATTCTCGGCAAGGGCAAGCTCGAACAATCAACTCCCTATGATGTAGCGCTCATCGGCGACTATAACATTGGCGGAGATGCATGGGCCTCTAGGAAGATGCTGGAAGAACTTGGACTGAGAGTGATTGCACAGTGGACAGGAGACGCATCAATTAATGAGATGGGTATAGCAAACAAAGCAAAACTAAACCTTATCCACTGTTACCGGTCAATGAACTATATCTGCAGGCACATGGAAGAAGAGTATGGAATACCATGGACAGAGTTTAATTTCTTCGGGCCTACAAAAATATACCAAAGTCTCAGAAAAATCGCTTCGCATTTTGATATGAAGATAAAAGAAAATGCGGAAAAGATGATCGAGAAATACAAACCCATAATGGATGAGATTATAGATCAATACAGACCACGGCTTGAAGGTAAAAAAGTGATGTTATACGTAGGCGGGTTGAGGCCAAGGCATACGATTGGCGCTTATGAAGATCTCGGAATGGAGGTTGTCGCATCAGGATATGAATTCGGCCATAACGACGATTATAAGAGGACTTATGCTGAGATGAAAGAAGGCGCAGTTATTATGGATGATGCTACGCTGTACGAATTAGAGGAATTCACGCGGAGACTTAAGCCTGACATGGTCGGCTCCGGCATAAAAGAAAAATACTCTTATCACAAAATGGGGGTCCCCTTCAGACAGATGCATTCCTGGGATTACTCAGGGCCGTATCACGGTTTTGACGGCTTTCCTGTCTTTGCGCGTGACATGGATATGACAGTGAACAGTCCTACATGGGATTTAATACGGAGGAAACGATGAAGACAATCAGGATAAAAGACCACAACGAACTCTTTTTGGAAAAGGAGTATTGCGAGCAGTTCGAAAGAAAAAAAGAATTTGAAAACACCCCATCTGCCGAAGAGGTACAGAAAATCTCGGACTGGACAAAGACCGAAGAATACAAAGAATTAAATTTTAAAAGGCAACATATAAAGATAAACCCAGCTAAGGCATGTCAGCCGCTTGGAGCTGTTTTCTGCGCATCAGGATTTGAAGGATCGATGCCATTTGTCCAGGGTGCTCAGGGATGCGTGGCATATTTCAGAAGCCATCTGAGCAGGCACTTTAAGGAGCCTTTCGCTGCTATTTCCACATCCATGACTGAAGATGCGGCGGTCTTCGGCGGTTTAAATAATATGCTTGAAGGCCTGGAAAATGCCTACACACTTTATCATCCGAAGATGCTTGCAGTCTCAACTACCTGCATGGCTGAGGTTATAGGGGACGATCTGAATGCCTTCATAAAACAGGCAAAGGAAAAAGGACTAATCCCTCAGGATTTGCTTGTTCCTTTTGCACATACGCCAAGCTTTGTGGGTTCACACATTACCGGGTATGACAATATGCTGAAAGGAATACTTAGTTCTGCTACCGCTGGAAAGAAAAGCGAATCAAATGGAAAGATAAATATTATTCCGGGCTTTGATACCTATACAGGTGACTACCGTGAGATTAAGAGACTTCTGAATATCATGGGTATCAATCACACTATTTTGGCTGATGTGAGCGATATATTCGATTCACCCAACACAGGAGAACATAAGCTGTATCCCGGAGGAACGTCTTTACCTGAAGCGATAGATTCCGTAAACGCTATTGGAACAATTTCGCTTCAGAAATACTCAACCTTGAAGACTATGGATTTTATCAGTAAGGACTGGAATCATCAAAAGGCTCTGGTCGCGAATCCTATTGGTATAAAAAATACGGATATCTTTATTGACGAGATAAGCAAGATAACAGGAAAACCCATTCCAAGAGAAATAGAAGATGAACGGGGGAGGGCAGTCGATGCAATGGTTGATTCCCATCCGTATATTCATGGGAAAAGGTTTGCATTGGTCGGAGACCCTGATATCCTCCTTGGTCTGGTCAGTTTTCTGATGGAGATGGGAGGCATTCCTGTTCATATCGTCTGCACCATGGGCGACAAAAAATTTGAGGAAGACATGAAGATTCTTTTAAGTACAAGCCCTTTTGGAGCAGAAGGAAGGGTGTTTACAGGCAAAGATATGTGGCATCTGAGGTCATTAATGTTTACAGATCCGGTTGATTTTATTGTTGGGAACTCATATGCAAAGTTCCTCTGGAGGGATACCGGTACGCCGCTTATCAGGATAGGATTTCCGCTGTTTGACAGACATCACCTGCATCGTTATCCGATAATTGGTTATCAGGGGGTTATTAATCTCTTAAACTGGGTTGTGAACACTGTCCTTGATGAAATGGACAGAAAGACCATCAATACTACAAGTTTTGACGTAATAAGGTAAGCGAGGTGAGCAATAATGATTAGCGGTATAGATAGATTAATGAAAAGCAGCTGTGAAAGGGAGGAGAGAGAGAAGATCTGCCGTGCACGCGGCGGAGAATCATGCGCTTTTGACGGTGCGATGATAGTGCTTCAGCCTATATCTGATGCCGCGCATATTGTGCATGGACCGATTGCATGCTGCGGCAATTCATGGGAAGGAAGGGGAACACTGTCATCAAAAGGCAACCTTCACATAATGGGTTTTACTACAGACATGAATGAGATGGATATCATTTATGGTTCGGAAGAAAAGCTTTATCACGCGATACTGAAGACATATGACACAGTAAAGCCCAAGGCAATATTTGTGTATTCAACGTGCGTAAGCGGACTTATCGGCGAAGACATAGAGGCCATCTGCAGAAAAGCAGAGACAGATATTGGCGCAAGAGTGATTCCTGTTAATGCCCCTGGTTTTGTCGGCCCGAAAAATCTCGGCAACAGGATAGCAGGAGAGGTGCTGTTGGATCATGTTATAGGAACAGGCAAGCTGCCTGAAGGGGACAGTCCCGATTCTACGGCTTCGCTTTACTTCGCCAGTAAATCCGGGACACTCCCTTTAATCAACCTCATTGGCGAATATAACATAGCAGGCGACTTATGGCTTGTTGAGCACTTGCTGACAAAAGCAGGCATAAGGATTTTATCCAGAATTACCGGTGACTCAACTTTTGATGAGATAACCTTTGCACACAGGGCTAAGCTTAATGTTGTTGTATGCAGCAGAGCATTGATAAACATTGCAAGGGAAATGGAAAAGAAATACGGAATCCCCTATGCAGAGGTTTCTTTTTTTGGGAAAACAGAGATGTCAAAGGCGCTAAGATTAATCGGTTCACGGTTGGGAATATCAGAAAGGATCGAGAAAATTATTGAAGATGAAGGAAAAAACCTGGATGAGAGATTAAAACAATATGAGAGTCTTAAAGGTAAAAAGGCTGTGCTTTATACCGGAGGGGTTAAGAGTTGGTCATTTATCTCAGCGCTTATTGATCTGGGTATAGAAATAGTTGCTGTTGGAACAAAGAAGAGCACCTTTGAGGATGAAGAAAAAATGAAAGAAATATTGGGCGAAAATGCCCCATTGATTGAGGATGTGACGCCTAAAAATTTATCAAGACTAATGAGAGAAAGAAATGCGGATATGCTTATTGCCGGTGGCAGGAATCAGTATCTTGCGGTAAAAGAGGGGTTCCCCTTTGTTGATGTGAATCAGGAAAGACATAATGCATATGCCGGATACGATGGATTGGTAAATCTGGCTGAGCAGATAAGCAACAGCATCAGATTTTACAGTAAAGAAGAAAAAGTCAAAATAAAACCTGAAATCAGAAATCCTAAATCCGAGCTAGTTATTGATCCACTTAAACATTCGCAGTCTATTGGTGCTGCGATTGCGTTTCAGGGGATAGACAATGCAGTGCCTATCATTCACGGGGCTCAGGGATGCACATTCCTCGGCAAGGTATTGTTGACAAAACATTTCAGGGAACCGATAGCTCTCGCAAGCACAAGGCTTTTTACCGAAAATGTTGTCATGGGCAGCGAGGTTTTAATCGAAAATGTCATAAAAGGGTTTATAGAAAAGAATCCGCCTGACTTGATCGCAATACTGACCTCCGGACTTTCCGAAGTGAAGGGTGATGATGTCACTGCTTCCATAAGGCAGATGGGATTGTTATCAAAGAGTACAAAAATAGCGTATGTGCCAACCCCTGATTATGAAGGTGGCCTGGAAACAGGGTATATGAACGCTTTGAAAGCAATTATTGATACCATGGTCTGCAGCGACGCTTATCAGAAAGAGAACCAGATTAATGTGCTGGCAGGTTCTCATCTTACCCCTGCTGATTTTGCTGAATTGAGGGAATTGTTTGAAGTGTTCGGTTTGAAACCCATAATGCTTCCAGATCTGTCTGCGCTTGATGGCAGCAGGCAGGGTATGTCTGCCATCGCAATCGGTGGGACTAATATGGAGGAAATAAGCTCTATGGGCTCTTCAAGGTTCACTATAGCGATTGGTTCAAGCATGGAGGACCCTGCGAAAAGATTAAAGGATAGATTTAGCATCGAATATAAAGTTCTTGAAGGTATTTCTGGCCTGAGGGACTCAAGCATTTTAATGGAGACACTTTCTATGCTAAGCGGCAGACCAATACTTTCCAGATATGAACGCCAGAGAAAAATTCTTGTTGATGCGATGCGGGATCTTCATTTTTATTACGGTTCGAAAAAAGTCTGCCTTGCACTGGAACCTGATCTTTCAATACAAATATCGAGATTGGTTTCTGAGACGGGGGCTAATGTTGAGCTTTCTGTAGTGCCCAATTATATGCCGGCTATTGAACTGATTCAATCGAAAGAAGTCTTAATAGGTGATTTGTCGTCGTTAAGCGGTGATTTTGATCTGCTTATCTCAAACTCTCATGCCGAGAAAAAGGCAGAGCGACTGGGTATCCCGCTGTATCAGCTGGGATTCCCAACGTATAAAGTCTTTGGGAACAATCATAGGGTAACCATTGGTTACAGAGGAACACTTACTATGATTAACGAAATAGCAAATTTGCTGATGAGCCATTAGAGTCTTAGGGACTAAAGGTTTTTTAAAAAGGAGGTATGTCATGAAGATAGCATTTGCAACGACGGATGGAATGAATGTTGATGAGCATTTTGGCAGGGCAGGGATGTTCGCCATATATAAACTGACCCCGGACGGCTATCGTTTTATCGAGACTAGAAAATTTGCTGATGGAAGGGATACGTCTGTTGAGGAGACCAGAGGTGATGAAATGCAACATGATCTCATTATGCAGAATAAGGTTGAAAGGCTCGCTGATTGCAGGATTGTTTACTGTACAAATATTGGCAGTCCTTCAGCATCAAGGCTTGTAAAAAAGGGCATAATGCCAATTAAAGTGAAAGAGCCTGTGACGATAGATGAATCACTGAAGATGCTTTTCGATACTGTTAGAAGGACTCCGCCCCCGTGGCTGAAAAAGGCTCTCAGTGATTAATTTTTAAAAATAATGTCTTACACGGTTCACTGAACATTGACACAGACACTAATAAAAAGGAGGATAAGAAAATGAAGATGATCAGAGCTTTTATCAGGCCGGAAAAAGAACAGGAGGTAGTGCTGGCATTAGAGGGTGCCGGATTCCCTTCGCTTACTAAAATGCCTGTTTTCGGCAGAGGAAAACAGAAAGGGCTCCAGATAGGACCTATCCATTACGATGAACTTCCCAAGACACTTATAATGACTGTCGTTGATAATGAAGACTTGGATAAAGTCATCGGTATCATTCAGGACAAGGCCCGTACAGGATTTATAGGTGATGGAAAGATATTCATCAGTCCTGTTGAGGCAGCATATACAGTAAGGACCGGGGAGGCTGTTCTATGAAAGAGATAACTGCAATTATTCGGAGAGACAAGCTTCCTGAGACAAAAGCTATCCTGGAAGAATTGGGGTATCCCTCGCTCACAATCCAGAGCGTTGAAGGAAGAGGAAAACAAAAGGGAGCGATGTGCGCTGAGATGGACTCAGAGATGCCGGATAGTTTCTGCACAGCTGTAAAACTGAAACCTACACCGTCCAGCTATGCACTGGATCATACATTGCCAAAGGTTGCTTTGTATGTGCCAAAAAGAATGCTTTCGATAATAGTACCTGATGATGTTGTGACAAAAGTCGTGAAGTCTATTATTAAAGTAAATCAGACAGGGAAACGGGGTGACGGTAAGATTTTTGTCCTGCCTATAGAAGGAGCTGTAAGGGTAAGGACAGGCGAAAAGGACGGAGAGGCGATTACATGATAAGCGGCAGTTGAAAGTGTCAGTTTCAAAAATTGTACTTATTTGCGACTGGCACTATTCACTTACACGAACACTTTTTCTAAAGGAGGATTTTATGCCATTAGTTGGGTACACACGAGGCGGAAAGGAATGGACGCCCAGATTTATTGAATCAATCGATATCGAAAAATGTATCGGCTGCGGAAGATGTTACAAGGTATGCAGCAGGGATGTGCTTGAACTTATCAAAAAACCTTTTGAAGGCGAAGATGAATATGGGGATGATTTAGGCAATAAAGTTATGTCCATATCTCATCCCGAAAATTGCATTGGCTGCGAGGCATGCTCAAAGGCATGTACAAAGAAATGCCATGTGCACATCGTGGTTTAATCCACACAATTGTCTCAAATAAAACATAATTGTCTGGCTTAAGAGTATGAATCAAATCAAAATGGTTTATATTTCAGGTCATTACATGCTGGCACAGTAATTGCTCAACCGGAATTAAAAATAAAGTTAAGGAGACAATTACATGCTACAGCCAAAGTTAAAAAAATACAGCGATATAATTAAAGTACATCCATGTTTCTCTGAATCCGCACATCACAGATTCGGAAGAGTGCATCTTCCGGTTGCGCCGCAATGCAATATTCAGTGCAAATACTGTATAAGAAAGTACGACTGTGCAAATGAATCACGACCGGGAATTACAAGCAGGGTCTTAATGCCTGCAGAGGCATTAGAAAGAGTACGTGTGCTTGTGGAGAGAAACGACAGACTGAGTGTTGTTGGAATTGCAGGGCCGGGTGATCCTCTGGCCAATGATTCCAGTTTCGAGGTTTTCAGTACGATTAAGAAAGAATTCCCTGATATTGTCCTCTGCGTTTCTACGAATGGACTCTGTCTGACTGACAGGCTGGATGATCTGATTAAATCAGGTGTAAGGAGCCTTACGGTAACAATAAATGCTGTTACTCCCATGATAGCAGAAAAGATTTACTCATGGGTTTCTTATAAGGGAAGGCGCTATTATGGAAAGGATGCTGCCCGGCGTATTGTATCGAACCAATGGAGGGGGTTAACCAATGCGATTGATGCTGGTTTTATCGTAAAGGTTAACACAGTATTCATCCCTGGAATAAATGACGTTGAGATACCTCTTATAGCCTGGCGTGCTGGAGAAATAGGCGCAGATATCATGAATATAATGCCTCTGATTCCACAGGCTGATTTTAAAAATCTGAACAGGCCATCTTATGAGGCAATAACCAAAAAAAGGACCGAGTGCAAAAAATATATCTCTCAGATGACACACTGCAGGCAGTGCAGGGCAGATGCATGCGGGGTTATCGGCGAAGATAAGGATATGGAGCTTGAGGTGATACATGCAAGAATAGGGGAAGAATATTGTGAAATGATTGTCTGATTCGTATAGAATAATCAGATATATGACTGACAGAAAACCTCATACACTTCCGGCATTCGTGATATACGGATTTTTTCTTCTTGGCATCATCTCGGCGATTGCCTTCAGGGCTATCATCATTATTGAACGGGTGGAGCCTTCATGGGTAAGGCCTGTATGGTATATCGGTGTCTTAGGATACCTCGTCTTCTTTTTTTACCGCTATGCTATTTCGAGGAAAAGGAAGAGCGCCATAGAGAGATTCCAGCTGATTGAGAAGATAAATGCAAATGCCTGTCTTTCTGATGAAGACAGAGAGGTGGTTATTTACCTCCTTTCCTCTCTGAAAAAGTCACCTGAGAATCTAAACTACTTTGTTATTTTCTTGCTCTCGATTCTTGCGATTGCCGCAGATATTATTCTTACTTTTCTGACATAGCAAAAGCTTAAATACCTTTCATCTCTTTTTATCAATTCAAAAGCTACAAAATTGTTCTGTTGTACAAAAATGTAGTAAATAGTTATCCCGCTTTTTCTTGAAAATCAAACAGTTATGCGCTGGCATGATTCTGGCAATTATCTCTGCATGGTGAACTGGGATGGACACATTAAAGGACAAGATTAAGGAAATTGAAAAAGAAGAGATAATCAATGCCTTAAAGGAGTGTAACTGGGTTATGGCAAAGGCGGCAAGAATGCTCGGCATAACTGAGAGGATGATCGGATACAAGATCAAGAAATACGGCATTAAAAGGGAGGTGAGGAACTATTTAAAAGATGAGTAGGATTTTGCATGGATTGATTTAAATATGAAGCAGGTTCCCTGCTGAAAAAATTTAGGAGGAAAAAATGAAAAGGACAGGCAAAATTATTTTATTGGCAGTTTTGGTATTAGCTTTAGGTTTTAGCGCAGCATATGCTGATGAACCTAAAGTGTCAGGAAGCGCTTCTGTAGATGTCATGAGCAACTATATCTGGAGAGGGCAAAAACTGAGCAATAGCTGGGTTGTCCAGCCTTCTGTTGGCATCACCTACGGCAGTTTTGGCGCAAATATCTGGGGAAATTACGACAGCGACAGATATGAAGTAACAAGCAGCGATTCCGGTCATGGCGAATTCAGTGAAGTTGACTTTACAATGAGTTACAGCCATTCAATAGATAAACTGACTCTGACAGGAGGTTATATCTACTATGCTTTTGACGGAGGCAATGATACGCAGGAATTTTATCTGTCAGGTTCTTATGATACACTGCTCAGCCCGGCGCTTACTGTTTATTATGATTACGACGAAGGCAATGGCGCATTCATCGTAGCTTCGGTGAAGCATTCTGTGAGTCTGCCAAATGACCTTGCTCTTAACCTTGGCGCGTACGCAAGCTATAACATAAGAAACAAAGTAATGGGTCTTAATGATGACGGCGACAGGTTCAGCAATTTCTACAATGCTGAGTTCTCTGCTAATTTGACAATACCATTAACAAAGGCATTATCACTTACTCCAAAGATTGCGTATTCTTTCCCTTTAAGCAGTGACGGCAAGGAAGCTCTGGACGGTGTAAGCGACGACGGCAAACAAGACATTATTTATGGCGGTTTGAATCTTACTCTGAGCTTCTAAAGGATGAAACTCAAATGAATCGGAGG
>CAZBSJ010000001.1:20754-26063 GCA_964494165.1 uncultured Nitrospiraceae bacterium | reverse complement strand
AGAATTTATAAATAATCTCATCAATGAAAACATACGGCCTCATATACCGATATTTCAATATCAGAGGCACAATCACAAAGGCATCTACCCAAGAGAAACATTTACAAATTCTCAAGGATAGTCCATTTTTTATTCCCAAATTTCCATCAAAATCGATTTTTATACGGAGAACCGGTTACAGATATTTAGTTTTTCAACAGGCTGTAAAGACCTGACCCCCTAATCTCCGGCCGGAGCAGATATTCGCGCTTCAAAAAAATCGGAGAGATTTGATAAGGCTTTACCCTGATGGATTTGAGTTTAACCTCCGAGGGCTTGAATCAAAGATGATATTTCAGGAAGTTTATCGGATTATAATGGAGTTGCAGATTTTATCTGAGAAACAGTGATTGGTTTCTTATCTTAGTCCCTTTGAGCCTGAAAATATCTGTTCAGATGGTCATATTACTTATCGGACATATCTTTTGTTTTATTATATTCTGCGCTTATAGCAATACGTTGAGAAGGGGATATCCATAAAAGGCAAAGAATACCTGCAAAATAAAATATTGATCCGAGCATCTCAGATGTTTCCTCAATTCCTAAGCGCAGATTCAAGCTCATTAAATGGGATCCTCGAAGTATATCATCCATAATGAATCCTATTGCCAGCGAGATTGTTCCTAAAAAAAAGAATCCTGTGGCTGTGTCCCCGCTTCGTATTAAACGCATGATTGGTCTGTGCAGAATGATCAGAGGAGCAACAAGAAATGCGAGAGCAGCAATAAAAACTACTCCCCAAGCCAGCTTAAGAATAATGCTCACACCAAATTCGTTTGAAAAAAACCAGTCGGTCCGATAGTGAACTCCATATTGACCAAAATGACTGGGGTTCAGCAATACTTGAGCATCTATCTCTCTTGCTGCTGCAAGACCGCAGATCAGACAAAACCATGAAAATATCAGCTGATTAAATCGGTCGTGCCGACGAAATAGAGCCAATATACATAACAAAAATGCTACGATCCAAAATATGACAGATAGCTCTTCTATCAATCCGTTCTCTGCAAATAATGTTGCAGGAGAGAAATCAGGCATTATATAAGCTATGAACAAAGTAGTAAGAATTATTGCTAAGAATACGCAGACAAGTTTTATATATCCAAATGGTTGTTCGCGTCCGTCTTGTAACCAATGCAGAATAAGTTTTATCATTTTTACTCACTTTTTTCGGGAAGAAATTTCAAGCTATTTATATTATCATGTCGTAAATTATTTGGTAGTGTAAAATGAATTCTGTAAATATGAAACAGGGTATAATTCTCAATACGATAAACAACTCCCGAAGAGGGAGAAAGGAGAACTATACCCATGAGAAAGAGTTTAACAAAGAAGGCAAAAAAAGTCATTGAATCTGGAGTTGCGGAATTGAAGCAAGCGATGCCATTGGCAGAAATAACAAGGATGGGCGCCCGAATGATGTTGCAGGTAGCAGTAGAGGAAGAGGTAACAGCCTATCTAAATAGGGATTATTACGAGAGGAATGATGAAGCAACCGGAAGCCGAAACGAGCAATGGGCAATGGGGTCAGGTCTTTAATTTTTAAATTTCTCAGTGTTAAAGTATAAAGTTTTGCACAAGAAGATAAAGAAAAGCGATAAGGGAATGAGGAAGAACATCAAAAGTAAAGACCTGACGCGAACGACGAACGAACGAATAACTACGAAATCCCTGCCTCATCAGCATCTTTAATCATCTAATATATTTTTTATGCTATGATAGTTTTATCAAAATGCTTTGTGAGGTAAGAAAATGAAAACCAAATTAAAAATGATTTACTGGAAGGGTGAAAAGTTTTGGGTGGGGAAACTTCTCGAACATCCTGAAATCATGACACAGGGCGAAACTCTGGAAGAACTTGAAGAAAATATGAAAGATGCATATATACTTATGACAATGGAGGACGTTCCTGAAAAGTATAAGGTAAAAGAACTCTCCCTTGCTGTATGAAAAGGAAAAACCTGATCAAAAGGTTAAATGATTCAGGATGCATTCTTATCAGACACGGAAGTCGTCACGATTTATACAAAAACCCTGCAACCGGCAAAAAGCAGCCTGTCCCAAGGCATAATGAAATAGATGAAAACCTTGCAAGGCACATAATAAAAGAATTGGCATAACAAACCACTCGTGCGGATGTAACCCCTCAAAACCTTACTCCTTATACCCTAAAATCGAGATCCCTGCCTCATCAGCATCTTTAATCATCTTCTTCCTGTGCAGAAGGATGCTCTTGCCTGCCTCAACAGCAAGCACGCGCGCGTGAATCTCTATCATTGATTTTAAGGTCTTCATTCCTACTACAGGAACATCAAACCTCATATCCTGCTTTGGCTTTGCAACTTTTATAACAACGGCGCCTTCGCCTGCTAGTTTCCCGCCTCTTAAGATAGCCTCATCTGTTCCTTCTATCGCCTCGATTGCCATCACAGCCTGGTCTTTAACAACAACTGTCTGGCCGATGTCAAGACGCCCCATCTCCTTTGCAATCTTCCAGCCGAATTCCACATCCTTCCATTCGCTGTCTGAAAGATTTTCCTCTGTAAGCAGTCCTTCAGGGGTCATTAGCCCTGAGCTGAAATCTGTTGTGTTCAAGAGGGTGATGCCGTCTTTCTGAAGTTCTTTTGCTATTGCAAGGAGGATTGAGTCGTCGCTCTTGTTCTTGAGAGTGAAAAGAAGCTTGATCGCCCTCATGTCAGGGATTATCCTGCTTTTATACAAAAGAGACTTTGGCACCTTGCCTGCCATCACAGCCTCTTTAACTTTATGCTTCTTTAATGAATCTATTATCTCCCCGAGCTTTCCTACGCTTACCCATTTCATCTCATCAACATGGGATGCCAGGCCTTTGTCTGCAAGGGGTTCAAGGGCTACTGCAAATACACGATACCCCTTTTCCCTTGCCTCATCAGCAACAAGCTTTGGAAGCTCTCCCATGCCGGCTATTAAACCAAGGATTTTCACAGCGCAGTAGCACAGCAGTGCAGCAGTTCAGCAGCAAAAAACTTCTGACCTTCTGCTCTATTGCTCTTCTGCTCCTGGTTTTTCATTACCTGCAGATTCCCCTCTTGTTCTTCTCAATAAATTCTATTAGGTGCTTTATCTCCTTTGTCTGGGGAACATCCTTCTGCACCTTTTTTAACGCGTCTTTTAAAGTATGCTTTTCCCTGAAAAGTATCTTGTACGCCTTTTTCAATCCATTGATCGTTGCATCAGGGAATTTATGCCTCTTCAATCCCACAGAATTAAGGCCGAAGAGCTTTGCCCTCGGGCCTGATGCCATTGTATAAGGCGGTATGTCCTGCCCTATTCCGCTGAAACCGCCGACCATCGCATATCCGCCGATCCTCGTGAACTGGTGGACCGCGACTATGCCTCCTATAAAGGCGTGGTCCTCTACAAGCACATGTCCTGCAAGGGTTGCAAGATTCGCCATGATGACATTATTGCCTATCTTACAGTCATGCGCGATATGCACATATGCCATGAGAAAATTATTATTTCCTATCTCAGTCACCCTGTCGCCTGAGACAGATGCCCTGTGAATCGTAATATACTCCCTGATTATATTGTTATTGCCTATTTTTACGGATGTCTTTTCGCCCTTATATTTGAGATCCTGCGGAGGAAGCCCGATGCTGGTAAAAGGATGGATCGTGCAGTTCTCGCCTATCTCTACGATACCGTCAATCAGGATATTTGACGCGAGTTTGGTTCCTTTTTTAATCTTTGCGCCTTCTCCTACTATGCAAAAGGGGCCTATTTCCACGCCTTCATCAATCGATGCCTTTGGGTCTATAACTGCTGTTTTATGAATCTCTGTCTTCATTTTTTCTCCTTTGCAATCACCATCGCAGTAAACTCAGCCTCAGATGCAACCTTTCCGTCAACTATCGCATCCCCTGAAAATTTCCATACATTCCCCCGCTGCTGTAAAACCTTTATCTCCATCCTGAGCTGGTCACCGGGCACTACTGGCTTCCTGAACTTGGCCTTTTCAATGCTCATAAAATAGACCGCCTCACCCTGTATTCCGGAATTAAACGCAAGAACACCCGCAACCTGTGCCATTGCCTCCACTATCAAAACGCCCGGCATGATGGGATTCTCTGGAAAATGCCCCTGGAAAAACGGCTCATTAATAGTCACGTTTTTTATTCCAACTGCCTTTGCATTTGGCTCAAGCTCAATGATCTTATCCACCATAAGAAAAGGATATCTATGGGGAAGAAATTTTTGTATCCCGTTAACATCAATCATTCTTTTTGCCTCCTCTTTCGATGTTTTCTATTTTATCCTCCAGTTCCTTTATCTTCCTGTTCAATTCAGGCAGTCTTCCAAATATCGAGACTGACTTAAGCCAGTCTCTGTGAGATATCACAGGAGAACCG
This sequence comes from uncultured Nitrospiraceae bacterium, assembly GCA_964494165.1. Lineage (GTDB taxonomy): Bacteria > Nitrospirota > Thermodesulfovibrionia > Thermodesulfovibrionales > UBA1546 > CAZBSJ01. Next base: position 21,633 of record CAZBSJ010000001.1, on the reverse strand, counting down.
GAATAAATGCCTTTCTTAAGATGCCCCATTACGCCTGACTGAGCGCCGACCATGCATCCGTCATCAATTATGGTATGATCTGCAACTCCCACCTGGCCGCCAAGTATAACGTAATTCCCTATCTGCGAGCTCCCTGCAATCCCGACCTGCGAGATTATAATCGCGTTTTCTCCTATCTTCACATTGTGGGCTATCTGCACAAGGTTATCTATCTTTGTGCCGTTTCCGATAATGGTATTGCCTGTGGTTGCCCTGTCTATAGTAACGCCTGCCCCTATCTCAACATCATCTCCTATGACAACACCTCCGATCTGAGGTATCTTAAAGTGAACTCCCTTTTCGAATACATAACCGAAACCGTCAGATCCTATCACAGCATTCGAATGTATAATGGTCCTTTTACCGATCTTTACTTTTTCCCTTACAGTTACATTCGGATATATCAGGCATCCTTCCCCGATGCTTGAGCCTTCGCCTATAAAGACTCCCGGGAATATGACCGCCTTATCGCCTATCGTCACATTATCCGATACACAGGAAAACGGATATATTGACACATCCCTGCCAATGGATGCTGTTTTTGACACATAAGCCTTATCGCTTATCCCTGAAGGAGTTACAGGCTTGACATAAAAATGCCCGAGGAGTCTGGCAAATGCGTACTGAGGGTTCGGCACCTTTACCTGCGGTTTTTTGAGTTCAGGTATCTCATCCTTCACCAAAACAGCGGATGCCTTGCTCTCAGACAATTCCTTCAGCAGTTTAGCGCTCGAAAGAAAGGTGATATCCCCTTCTCTTGCGTCAGAGATGCCTGCAACACCCTTAATCTCTGTATCGGGATTGCCTGTGACAGCACCGTCTAAAAGCTTTGCAATCTCA
>CAZBSJ010000001.1:16317-20654 GCA_964494165.1 uncultured Nitrospiraceae bacterium | reverse complement strand
AAAGAATAACACAGCAGATAAGCACTTGACAATAAATTAAAGACTGTTTTCAGACTCGTCTGATTCGCCGAGGCGAAAAAGATATAGCTGAAACAAGGGCAGCATCAGGCTTCAGGGGATTCTTTTTCCTGCTAGGAGGGGGTGGGGCTTCCAGGGGGAGGAAGCCCCTTTGTTGGGAGGAAACTATGGCTGTCCTTGCGATGTCCTTCTCATAAAAGTAGGAACATCCAAAGGATCGTCGTAGGGCAATTTAGTTGTCGGAACAGATGTCATTGCATAATCAGGCTTAAAGTGCTTTGCAAGAACCCTGTCCGCACCTTTAAAAGTTGCGGGCTCCCTTAAAGGAGTCCACCTTTTAATCTGAGGGAGGTCTACCTTCTCCCTTCTTTCCTCAAAACCTGTTGCTATCACAGTAACCCTGACCTCGTCTTCAATGTCAGGATTGATCACTGCGCCGAATATTATGTTTGCATCTTCGTGAGCCATGTCATGTATGAATGCGACCGCATCCCTCACTGAGTCGTGTGAAAGATTTAGTCCTCCTGTAATATTTACGACAATGCCTTTGGCGCCTTCAGTGGATGAGTCTTCCAGCAGAGGATTGGAGATCGCCTTCTTTGCTGCCTCAAGACCGCCGTCATCTCCCCTGCCCAGACCGATTCCCATTACTGCCCTTCCGGCGCTCGCCATTATCGCCTTAACATCTGCAAAATCAAGATTTATAAGTCCGGGATTAAGTATTAAGTCTGATATGCCCTGAACCGCCTGCCTTAAGACATCATTTGCAACAGAAAATGCCTTAAGCATCGGCGTGCCTTTTTCAGCCACCATGCCGATCCTGTCGTTCGGCACGATGATAAGCGCATCAACATGGCTCTGAAGTTCTTTTATTCCTAAATCAGCGTTCATCGCCCTTTTCTTGCCTTCATAGAAAAATGGTTTTGTGATAATCGCCACTGTCAATGCGCCGAGTTCCTTTGCTATGTTTGCTACAACAGGCGAGGCTCCTGTTCCTGTGCCGCCGCCCATGCCCGCTGTTATAAAGACCATATCAGAATCTTTTAAATGCTCTGCGATTACGTCTCTGTCCTCAAGCGCTGCCTCCCTGCCGATCTCAGGATTCGAGCCTGCGCCAAGGCCTTTTGTCAATGTGCCGCCTATCTGTATCTTTGCCTGTGCCAGAGATGTATTAAGCACCTGACAGTCTGTATTTATTGCTATGAACTCAACACCGTACAGACTAGAGGCAATCATGTTGTTTACAGCATTACCCCCTGCGCCCCCTACGCCTACCACCTTAATCTTTGCTCCCTGTGTCCTTGCTTCTTCTAACTCAAACATAAAGCACCCCCTTATTTAAATTTTTTGTTTTATCGATATCCTTCTTGGCGTCATTTCCTGATTATTGATTCCGAAAAGGTTCCTTGCCCATCCGGTCATCTTGTCAAAAATCCCGCTGAACATATCTTCATAAAAAGCCCTTTCACCAGTTTCTGTTGAGCCGAAGAGCATTAAACCTACGCCTGTTGAATACATCGGACTGTTAACGCTGCTGTGCAGAGATGCAGCGTTAGCTGCCTTCATGCTCTCAGGCATTCCTATCCTTACCGGAAGCTGCAGTTCTGCTTCCATTAATCTGTCAATGCCATTAAGCAGTGATGCGCCTCCTGTAAGCACAATCCCTGAAACGTATTGTTCAAAATTAGGCGCGTTCTCTATCTCCTGTTTAACGAGCCCTGATACCTCTTCGCATCTGGGCTGGATAATCTCTGCAAGATATCTTCTCGGGATTTTTCGCAGCTGTCTGTCTGCGCCCATTACATCTATCTCTTCGGTCAGATCAATAACTCCTGCGATTGCATGACCATGTTTCTTTTTAATCCTTTCAGCCTCCTGCACAGGCACTCTTAACCCAATAGCAATGTCGTTGGTGAAATGGTTTCCGCCAAGCGCGATAACCGCCGTATGTTTCAGACTTCCGTTCTTGTATACGGCTATATCAGTCGTGCCTCCTCCTATATCAACGATTGCAACGCCAAGGTCTCTCTCCTCTTCTGTTAACACTGCCTCTGCTGAGGCGATGGGTTCCAGGACTATGTCCACAACCTTAAGCCCGGCTTTTTCGCAGCACTTAATAAGATTCTGTACTGATGACACTGCGCCGGTAATTATATGCACCTTAACCTCAAGCCTTACCCCGGACATTCCTACGGGAACCTTTATCCCATTTTGTCCGTCGAGTATAAAATCAGTGGGTATTACATGCAGGACTTCCCTGTCCAGCGGGACATAAACAGCGCTTGCAGCATCTATCGCCCTCTCAACATCCTGAGTCCTGACCTCTCTACCCTTAATGCCTACGGCGCCATAGCTTTCAAAGCCTTTTATATGTCCACCTGCAATGCCGACATATGCCTCATTTATCTCAAGTCCGGCTGCTGTTTCAGCTTCTTTTACAGCCTTTCTTATCGAATCAACCGTAGACTCTATATCTATCACAACGCCCTTCCTGAGGCCTGTTGACGGAGCAGTGCCGATTGCCAGCACATCTGCCTTACTGCCCTGAACCTCGCCGGCAAGCACACATATCTTTGTCGTGCCCACATCCAGCCCGACAACGATGTTTCCGTTCTTCATTTCACGACCTCATTTACAGGCCTTACAACAACCTTATTCATAAAACGCAGGTCGATATAATCGACCGGTATCCCTCTCCTGAATATTTCATCCTCGAGATCCATAAGCCTCTCAAGTTTATTTTCATATTCGCCGTATCCGACCTTAATGAAGACCCCGTCCACCCGCATCGAAATATCTTCCGGCCTGGAATCATTCGGCATTGCTACCTCTATACGGTCCTTCATGTTTACAAACCCCATTGTCTTCATTGCCTTCACAAGATTCATTACCTCAAAAAAAACATCACGGTTCTTGTACGGGTTGCCTGATATCACGGGCAGAAACGGGATATATTCCCCTTTTATCTCCTCAAGCATGTTGCCCTGATCATCGGCAAAAAACGAACGCCCCTTCATGTCAATAATCGCAGAAGGACTTGCTTCTTCCACCCTTACGAGAAATCTGTTTGGAAAATCTTTTCTGAAGCTGACTGCCTTTATCCAGGGTGACTTTAAAAGCCTTTCCTTAATCTCCTCGCCGGATATGCTCAGAAGGCTTTCATTGCCGCGAAATCCCATCATTGCCTTAAGTTCGCTGTCAGTAAGATGTTTATTGCCTGAAAAAACAATCTCCTTTACAGGGAAAAGCGTCTTTTTGCTGATTGCTAAAGCATACCTCGCACCAAAATATATGCTGACTAAGAGCATGAAGAACACGCCTGTCTTTAACAGCAACCGCATCTTGCCGCCGCCGGATCCCGACGATTTTTTATTTATTTTTCTGCTGTCCCTCATATCAGGCACTAGCCCCTTTTTGTACTGTCTCTTTGAGAATCTCATCTATCAATGCCGGGAAATCCAGCCCTTCGTGTCTTGCTATCTTTGGCAGCAGGCTTGTCTCAGTCATGCCAGGTATAGTATTCACCTCGAGCACATATGGATTTCCGCTCTTGTCTATCCTGAGGTCAACCCTTGTAGCGCCGCAGCATCCCAGCGCCTTATGAGCGGCAAGCGCTGTCTCTTTCGCCTTCTCATAAGTTTTCTTATCTATTTCAGGAGGAATGATATACTCAGTCATGCCGGGCGTGTATTTTGCCTCATAGCTGTAAAACTCGAGCGAGGGCCTTACCTCCACCCCTCCCAAAGCTCTATTGCCGATAATGCCTATATGTATCTCTTTCCCGTCTATATACTTTTCGATCATTACATCTTTACCGTGCTTGAATCCTTCTTCCAGCGCTTTTTGTAAACTTTCTTTGTTCTTTACTATGCTCACGCCTACGCTTGAACCCTCGCATACCGGCTTAATAACCCATGGCATTTCAAAGCTTATCTCTGACAGCTGATTGCTGACAGATTCCTTAGAAACAATCGCAAACTGGGGAACAGGTATTTTGTGATAGAGGAAAACCTTCTTGGACGCCTCTTTATTCATTGCAAGTGCTGATGCCAAAACATTCGAACCTGTATAAGGGATTCCCATCACCTCAAGCATCCCCTGCATGGAACCGTCTTCGCCCCATCCTCCGTGGAGGATGATAAATACTATGTCTATCTTTTCCCTTCTCAAAACCTCGCAAACATCTGACTGCGCATCAACTGCAACAGCGTTATAACCCAGTCCCTTCAAAGCATTAAACACGGCATTTCCGCTTCTGAGAGACACCTCCCTCTCAGCAGACCTGCCGCCCATTAAAACCCCTATGCGCTTATTCGTTA
>CAZBSJ010000001.1:0-16217 GCA_964494165.1 uncultured Nitrospiraceae bacterium | reverse complement strand
TCATCCTCTCCCCACAATCTTTATCTCCGGCTCCAGAATTATTCCGAACTTTTCCTTTACCTTCCTGCTCACTTCATCCATAAGCCTCATAAAATCAGATGCGGTTGCATCTCCTTTATTAATGAAATAATTTGCATGGAGAGCGCTGACCTCTGCACCTCCGATACGCATCCCCTTGCACCCTGCCTCCTGAATGAGTTTTCCTGCATGTTCACCCTTTGGATTCTTAAACACGCATCCTGCCGAAGGCTCGGACATCGGATGCCTCCCGCGTTTTTCCTTTAGAAAACCAGCCATCCTTTTTTCAATATCCTCTTTTGCATCTTTTTTTAGCCTGATAACCGCGCTGAGGATTATGGTGTCTGCTGATATGTTTGATGTTCTGTAACCAAAACCCAGATCCTCAGCCTTCACAGTATCAAGCCTGCTGTCAGAATACATAAGGGTTACTGTCTCAATGATATTCTTCATCTCATATCCGTAAGAACCGGCATTCCCGGCAATCGCACCGCCGATTAAACCCGGGATGCCTGCCAAGCCTTCCATGCCGGAATAACCTTTATCTCTGGCTAATGCAACAAACTTCTGCAATGGAACGCCTGACTCAACAAAACATACAACTCCGGCATCGTCCTCTTTCAAAAACTCAATCCGCCTGAAATGACGGAGAGAGACTACGGCCTTTTCTATCCCTTCATCCCTTACTAGAAGATTTGTTCCTCCTCCTACGGGCATGAAAGGGATATTGTTTCTTTTTAAAGCAATGACCAGATTCTTCAATGAAATGACCTCATGCGGCATCACAAGCAGGTCAGCCGGCCCGCCTATTTTTAAGGAGGTATGGTTTCTCATGACCTCATCGAACATTACATCCCCTGAAAATCTGACAGTGGATATAACCTTTTTCCAAGTTTCCTCATTTACAATCTTTTCCATTGCGCTATTCACCTTTAGATCTCACCCTCCGGAGTATTTCTTCCCCAAACTTCCATACGTTTCCTGCTCCGAGCGTAAATACCACATCTCTTCTTCTCAGCCGCAATATCAGATTCTCCAGAAGTTTTTCCATATCAGAAAAATAAGTGATGTCAGGATGCCCTGCCTTTTTCATCTTTTCGTATAACACCTTGGAATTAACACCTTCCAGAGGTTTTTCTCCTGCAGGATAAATGTCCGTAAGATAAACGACATCTGCATCAGAGAAACTGCCGGCAAACTCATCCAGAAGGTCCCTGGTCCTTGTATATCTGTGCGGCTGAAATATCACAAAAAGTTTTCCTTCATCCTTACCAGTGAAAAGACCTTCTTTGGCTGCCTTAAGGGTTGCCCTTATCTCTGTCGGGTGATGTCCGTAGTCATCAAAAATCTTAACTTCCTTCTCCTCACCCTTCAGTTCGAATCTCCGCTGTATGCCGCTGAACTTGCTCAGGGCGTCTCTGACTATCCCCATATCTATCTTTAATTCCATCGCAACCGTAATGGTCGCAAGAACATTAAGTACGTTATGCATGCCCAGCACAGGAAGCCTGAAATTGCCGATGTCTTTTGTCTTGTAAACAACATCAAAACTCATTGACATAAAATCCTTCTGTATATTAGTAGCGTAGACATCAGACTCTGCACTGAGGCCGTATGTTATGCATCGTCTCTCAACATGAGGGATAAGCCTGCGCAGGTCTTCATTTTCCATGCATGCAACTACGGCTCCGTAAAACGGGACTTTATTCATAAAAGATAAAAACGCTCCCTTAAGCGAATCCATCGTCTTGAAAAAATCCATGTGCTCTCTGTCTATGTTCGTAACTATCGCAATTGTCGGAGAGAGCTTAAGGAAAGACCCGTCGCTTTCATCAGCCTCGGCAACAAGAAACTCTCCCTGACCCAGCCTTGCATTGCTTCCTGTAGCCTTGAGTTTGCCTCCGATGATGACTGTCGGATCCATGCCGCTGTTTGCAAGCACTGTTGATATCAAAGACGTGGTTGTTGTCTTGCCGTGAGCGCCGGCAACAAGTATCCCGTATTTCATCCTCGCAAGCTCTGCAAGCATCTCAGCCCTTGGAATCACAGGGATCCCTTTGTCGCTGGCTGCAATCACCTCTGCATTGTCTTTTGAGACAGCAGAAGAAATCACGACCACATGCGCGTCATCTACATTTTCTGCCTTATGTCCGATCTGCACCTTTATCCCCAGTCCGCGCAGCCTTTTTGCCGTATCTGAATCTTTTAAATCAGAACCGGTTACGTCATATCTCAGAGTATGCAGAACCTCTGCAATGCCGCTCATCCCTATTCCTCCGATCCCGACAAAATGTATCCTCCTGTATTGTTCAAACACTACCTATCTCCCCTGCCTGCTGTCGCCTGTTTCGCAAGGCTCACTGCAATATCAACTATTCTGTTTGCAGCATCCGGACGGCCTATTGACCTGCTCTGTTTTTCCATCTCAGACATCAGTCCTTTATCCGCATAAAGCTCTCTGATGTTTTCTGCAAGCAGTTCTCCGCTCAGTTTCTTGTCCAGTATCATCCTTGCTGCCTTCATCTCAGTTAGCTTATTAGCATTGAACTCCTGATGATGCCCTGCTGCATGAGGATAAGGAACAAGGATTGCAGGCTTGCCTATGGCAGTAAGCTCAGCCAATGTGGTTGCCCCTGCCCTTGATATAACAAGATCTGAAATCGCATATGCCTCAGCCATCTGATATATGAACGGCGCCACAGTGCCTTTAAATCCCCATTGTCTGTAAGCTGCTCTTACATATTCATAATCTTTCTCTCCTGTCTGATGCAGGAATTGTATGTCTCCCCTCAGATCAAGAATGTGATTAAATGAATCCACAACTGCCCTGTTTATGCTGCCGGCTCCGGAGCTTCCTCCGAAAACGAATATCGTGAATTTGTTTTTTTCGAGCGAGAAAAGACTGCACGCTGCCTCTCTGTTGCCTTTCAGAATTCGCATCCTGATGGGGTTTCCGGTAAAGAATGTCTTCTCCCTCGGGAAGTAAGATATGCTCTCCTGGTATGTGACTCCGACTGCCCTTACAAATTTCCCGAGCACCTTATTTGCAAGCCCGGGCACAGAGTTCTGTTCCACTATCATAGTCGGGATCTTCATCCAGGAAGCGGCGAATACAGGCGAGACTGATGCGTAGCCTCCGACGCCTATTACAATGTCAGGATTTAATTCATTCAATATCTTGTATGAATCTATCATCGAAAATAACATCTTAAAGAGAGAGCGCACCCTTTTTACCATTGACACGCCGACAAAGCCCTCTGCGCTCAGGAACTTTATCGGATACCCTTCCCTGGGAATTATCCTTGCCTCTATCCCGTGATCAGTTCCTATAAACACTATCTCAGCCTTATCATCCCTTCTCTTCATTTCTTCTGCTATTGCTATACCCGGAAACAAATGGCCTCCCGTACCTCCGCCTGCTATTACCATCCTCATAAATTTTTCAGTCTAACCCTTTCTCCGTAAACTGACCTTAACGCCTTTTTTCTGGTAATCATCTCTTTAGCTCCGTCAACAAACTTCTTTTCAGTCTCTCCCCTGGACAGGCTAAGAAGCATTCCTATCGCCGCCATGTTCACCAAAAGGGAAGACCCTCCATAGCTTATAAAAGGCAAAGGGAGCCCCTTTGTCGGGATCATCCCTGTTACTACATAAAAATTTATAAGCGCCTGAAGCGCTATCATCATCGCAAGTCCGAAAGAAAGAAAATATGCAAAATTATCCTTTGCCTTTTTGGTTATGGACATTCCTTTTACAAACAGCACCACAAATAATGTGATGACTATAGTGGCGCCTATAAGGCCGAGTTCCTCGCCTATCAATGAGAAGATAAAATCAGTGTGTGTCTCTGGAAGGAACAAAAGTTTTTGCTTGCTTTCGCCAAGCCCCACGCCTTTCAGCCCTCCGCTGCCCATGGCTATAAATGACTGTACAAGCTGGAACCCGCTGCCCTGAGGATCTTCCCAGGGATTCATGAAAGATACAACGCGTTTCCACCTGTAAGGCTCTCTGATAAGAACGATTATGAACGGGACCGCAAGCAAGGCAAGGGACAGCAGATATCTCAGTCTCATGCCTGAAAGAAAAAGCATTGCGAGAGTAAGGATTCCCAGACTTATCGTTGCTCCGAAATCAGGCTGTTTGAGGAACACAATCTGGAAACAGAGCATTACACCTACAGGTTTCATAAAAGAAACAAAACTGTCCGTGCGGAATTGAGGCATGGACATGTATCTGGCAAGAAATATAACCATCGAAAGTTTAACCAGCTCTGACGGCTGAAAAGTAGAAGGCCAGAGCTTTATCCACCGCTCAGCACCGTTTGCCGACACGCCAATACCCGGAATGAATACAAGTATAAGCAGGACAAAAGACAGGATAAGCAAAGGCAATGAGATCTTTTTAATAAAATCAGGTTTTAACTTTAAAAAAGCAAACATTATCCCGAAACCCAGCAGCAATGTAAAGATATGTTTCTTGAAATAGAAAAACTGGGTCACGTTCTTCTTGGCCATAGAAGGATTTATTACTGATGTCGAACTGTAAATCATAATCAGGCCGACGCCTATAAGAACAAATGCCGTAAGCAATAACCCTCTGTCATATACATTACTCATGTCTCAGGCAAGTCCCCTTACAATTTTTTTGAACTGTCTGCCCCTGTCTTCAAAATCCATGAACATATCAAAGCTGGCGCATGCAGGGGAAAGAAGAACCACATCTCCTTTTTTTGAGCTGCCCCTTGCCATCTTCACGGCGTCTTTCAGACTACCGGCGTATCTGGCGTCAGTGATGTCTCCGACAGCCTTTTTTATCTTCTCTTTCGCCTCTCCGATGAGGATCAGATTCTTTACCTTTTCCTTTATCAGTTTGCGCAGCAGGGTAAAATCGCCTGCCTTATCCCTACCGCCTGCGATTAAAATCACAGGCCTTGAGAAGCTCTCAAGCGATTTTATAACTGCGCCGACATTAGTCCCTTTAGAATCATTAATATAATCAACGCCATCGAATTCCCTTACAAACTCAAGCCTGTGTTCAAGTCCAGGGAATTCCATTAATGCATTCCTGACAGCCTCGACACTGCATTTTGCAAGGAGAGCCATGGCCGAAGCAGCCATGGCATTCTCCAGGTTATGTACGCCTTTAATCCTTATATCATCAGCCCGTATCAGCTTAAAGCTCCTGGTTGATTTATCTGCATTAACGATATTGGAATAAACAACACTATTCCTTAGATAGACCCCGTCCACTGCCTTCCTGCGGCTGAAATAAAACACCTTTTGCTTTTTCTTTTTTAATCTTTCAGTTTTAACCTTAATAACCTCAGGGTCATCTGCATTCAGAACCAGAAAGTCGTCTTTTCCCTGATTAAAAGTAATCCGGGCCTTGGCTGCCCTGTACTCATCCATTGAATGGTACCTGTCAAGATGATCCGGCGTTATATTGAGTATTGCAGCTCCTCTTGGTCTGAACTTATCTATAGATTCAAGCTGAAAACTTGAAACCTCAGCGACAATGTTGTCTAAAGGAAGTTTAAATTCTGATACGGCTGTCTTGTTAGTGCTTGCCGAAATCTGCTCATTAATAAGATTGAATATCTCTTCTGTCAATGCATTGCCTATGTTTCCTCCGACAAGCGTCCTTGAACCGCTCTTATCAAACATAAGGCCTAAAAGTTTTGTTGTAGTAGACTTTCCGTTCGTGCCTGTTATTGCAAAAAAGTACGGCGGGACCTGTTCAATTTTTCTCGCCTTATTTTTTGCGGCTTGCAATTTATAATTCTCGACTGTCTGATATGCGAGTTCAAGCTCGCCGATAATCTTTATGCCTGCTTTCTTCGCCTTTCTTAATGGCTGAATATCCAGCGGGATTCCCGGACTTACGACTATCATATCTATCCCCCTGAATATATCTTCAGGATGTCCTCCAAGTCTCAGCCTTACAGAGGGAGACAGCTTTTTAATGAATTCCATAAGCTCGTCTTTTGTTTTTTTGTCTGTGACAGTAACCTCAGCGCCGAGCCGGGCAAGCAGATTAGCAGCGCCAACCCCGCTTCTTGCAAGACCGAAGACAACAATTTTTTTGCCGTTCATCATCATATTCCCGGATTCTTTATAACCTCTGCGCCTATTGCATTTTCCTGAGTGATGTCAGGATCTTTAATAAAGCCGTCTTTCATCTGCGGCGCCTCTTTCTTTTTCTTGGCAGAGGTCTTTGCAGCCCTCAGACTGCTCTTTGTGCTCTTCTTTGCCGAGGCACTTTTCTTATATGCTGCTTTTTTGACTGAAGAAGCATAATCAGCCTTAGTGAAATAGACTGTCGGCTGTTCGTTGTTCTCTATAACATGAAGTCCCTTCTCAATAAGCTTTTCCGCCTCATTCCACAATGTTTTCCTGTTGGGCGCTCCCAACAAGGCAACTATTACTGTAGCGCTGTCTTTCTCGGCAGCGTAAACAAAACAGTGTCCTGCAGCCTTTGTATATCCTGTCTTTCCGCCTACGGCACCCTCATCAGACCATAAAAGCTTGTTGGTATTCTCTATGTTTATGGTCCTTCCCCTTTCTGTAGGTATGGCCGTCTCTCTGGTATTAATAATCTCTTTAAGCTCAGGATAATTCAGCGAGTATCTCATTATCCTGGCAAGATCATAAGCCGTTATATATTGTCCATCACCGGGAAGGCCTGTAGTATTAATGAGCCTGGTATTTGACGTGCCGATTGCAGTGACCTTTTTATTCATTAATTCCACAAATTTCTTCTCTGACCCTGCAACATTTTCAGCAAGTGCAAAGGCAGCATCATTTGCAGACCTGAGAAGGGCTGCGTAAAGAAGCGTCTCTACGCTGACGATTTCACCCGCCTTGAAATTAGCCCTGGTTGCCTGTACGTTTGAGGCCTTCCTGCTTATTGTTATCTTTTCATCAAGCTTAACCTCATCAAGCACGACCATTGCTGTTACAAGCTTAACCGTGCTTGCCGGAGGCAGTTTAAGATTCGGGTTCTTGGCAAATAAAACTCTGCCGGTAGATGCCTCTATTACTACTGCTGCCTTGGAAGAAATGTCATCAGCAAACAGAGTTGAAAGTTGAGAGTTAAGAGTTAAAAATAAGCAAACCATAAAAAGAAGAATCTTTTTCTTAACTCCTAACTTTGAACTTTTAACTTTTAATTCCTTTTTCATCATCACCTCACCTTTAATGTTGTAAGACTTAAAAGAGCCAGCATTATGCCCATGATCCAAAATCTCACTATAACCTTTGATTCAGGCCATCCCTTCAGTTCAAAGTGATGGTGAATCGGGGCCATCCTGAATATCCTCTTGCCAGTCAGCTTAAAGGATGCAACCTGAAGAACAACAGACAATGTCTCCATAACAAAGATGCCGCCCACAACTGCAAGCACTATCTCATGCTTTGTTATTACAGCCAGAGTTCCAAGAGCGCCGCCTAAAGACAGCGACCCAACATCTCCCATAAAAATTTCTGCGGGATATGAGTTATACCACAGGAACCCAAGCGATGCGCCAAGGATTGCCCCGCAGAAAACAGTGAGTTCACCCGTGCCGGGGAGATAGAGGACATGAAGATACTGGGCAAGTCCCTTATGGCCCGAGATATACACAAGTGCTCCGTTTGCAAGCACTGCTATACCGACAAGGCCTATGGCAAGCCCGTCTATTCCATCAGTAAGATTTACTGCATTTGAAGAGCCTACGATAACAATAATTGAGAACGGGATATAAAACCATCCGAGATCAATGAGCCATTTCTTGAAGAAAGGAATGCTCAGGACATCATTGTAAGGGTCCTTTGGATTTATATAAAGGAATACGCCTATCAGTAAGGCAATAAGTATCTGAGTCCCGAATTTATAGCATGCCCTCAGGCCTTTAGAGTTATTCCTTGTAATCTTCAGATAATCATCAGCAAATCCCACGGCACCAAATCCCAGAAGGGAAACAGCCATTACCCATATATACATGTTTTTAAGATCACCCCACAACAGGATTGTAAATATTATGGAAGCTATTATTATCACGCCTCCCATTGTAGGAGTCCCTGCCTTTACAGAATGTGTCCGGGGCCCGTCATCTCTTATGTGCTGTGTAACACTGAACAGCCTCAGCCGTTTAATAAGCCATGGAGCTATAACGAATGTGATAAGCATTGCGGTTATGACTGCAAGAGCAGTGCGGAACGTTATGTACCTGAATACATTTAAAGGAGAAAACCATTGCTGCAGATAAAAAAATAAACTATACAGCATCTTTATTCTCCGTGTTCAGATCCAATACTTTTTCCATTCGCATTCCCCTTGAACCCTTTATAAGAACCGTATCACCTGCCCTGCAGATGCCTCTCAGAATATTCCCTGCATCTGACGAATTAGCAGCTTTGTACGACTCTTTGCCGCCTTGTGCAAAGACAGACTCTGCTAATGCCATTAACGGACCGACGGCAATGAATATATCTACCGGAAGTCTGGACAACTGCTCACCCAGCATTTTGTGCGCCTCCTCAGCATATGAACCTAGTTCGAGCATATCACCGCACACAGCAATAGCCCTGTTCCTTTTTAATCTGACCAGTTCCTTTAACGCAGCCTCCATCGACGCCGGATTCGCATTATATACGTCGCTTATGACTGTTGCACCTGAGAAATCTTTGATCTCCAGCCGCATAGGAACGCCTCTGAATGACTCAATACCCTTTTTAATGTCTTGCAGTTCGATATTCATAACATGGCCTGCTGCTGCCGCAGCAAGTGCATTTGAAATATTAAAATCCCCCTGCAGATTCAGATTTATCTCTATGTTCGAATCTTCGCCTGTACAGAGGATAAAAGAAGAGCCTCTCTCCTTCACCTTAATATCCTTTGCATATACTTCAGCCTTGTTCTTAATCCCGTATGTAACAGTCCTTCCGGAATAATCAGAAAGCCCTTCCATCAGAAACACATCATCCGCATTCACAACTGCTGTTTTCACATAGTCAAGTATTTCCAGATCTGTCTCTCTCACAGTTTCCAGGTTTCCAAACCCTTCGAGGTGCGCAGGGCCGACATTTGTCACGACAGCAAGATGAGGCAATGCTATGTCGCATAGAAGCTTTATATCTCCCTTCGCATTAGAGCCCATTTCAAGGACCATTATTTCTTCGTCTCCCTCCAGTCTGCATATGCTCAACGGCAGGCCGATATGATTGTTAAGATTTCCTGATGTCTTTAAAATCTTATGCTTCTGCATAAAGACAGCTGAAACAAGCTCCTTTGTGGTTGTCTTTCCGTTCGTGCCTGTTATGCCTATAACAGAGGCACTGCTCTGCAACCGCAGGGATCTTGCGATGTCATGCAAAGCCTTAAGCGTATTCTCAACATGAATTATCGTCTTACCCCTCACAGGCATGGATGGGGGAAAACTCACCAGAGCGCAATTGCATTTCTCCAGGGCCTTATAAACAAAGTCATGGCCGTCAAACCTGTCACCCTTCAAAGCTATAAATATATCTCCAGCATTTATTGTCCTTGAATCAGTCGAAACGCCAGTAAATGTATGCGACCTGTTATTCCCGTACACTATCCGTCCCTTTGTAGTTACGACAACATCCTCTATTGTCATTTTTATCATGGTCTCTAAATTAATCATTCTTTAATCTGTCTTTAAGTGAATTCATCAGGATTTCTCTATCGCTGAACTTGTGCCTTATGCCTTTTATCTCCTGGTAGTCCTCATGTCCCTTCCCTGCGACAAGCAGTATGTCCCCGTCCCGGGCTGTCTCTACCGCCATTCTGATAGCCTTTTCTCTGTCAGGCTCGATAACATAGTTATTCCTTTTTGCTCCGCTTTCTATTTCCTTGATTATGTCCATCGGCTCTTCAAAACGCGGATTATCCGATGTTATCACTGCATAATCGCTCAGCTTTGTTGCTATAGCTCCCATCTTGGGCCTTTTACCCTTGTCCCTGTTGCCGCCGCAGCCAAAAACCGTTATTATTTTTCCCAGATTTGTCGCAGGAGTACTCTGTATAAGCTCTCTCGCCGTATATATAAGTCTTTCCAGGGCATCCTCGGTGTGGGCGTAATCAACTATACAGAGAAAGTTTTGACCGGCTGAAACTTTTTCAAACCTCCCCCTTACGGTTCCCATTCTGCTTATACCTTCAAGGATTATGTTCCATGGGATATTAAGAGAAATCGAAGCGCCTATTGCAGAAAGAATGTTATATACATTATGCATGCCGATAAGATGTGATTTGGCTGAGCCTGACCTTCCGTTATATTTGATATCCATCGTAAGCCCGTCAAATGAATCTTTGATATTTGCCGCTGACACATCAGCACCTGATTCAATGCCATAGGTCAGGACATTGCCTTTGAAGTCTTCGATTAATTTCCTTCCCCATAGATCATCGAAGTTAATAACAGCTGTTCCATCCTTTGAAAGAAGCTCATTAAAAAGCCTCTGTTTAGCTTTGAAATAGTTTTCCATGGTTACATGAAAGTCCAGATGGTCTCTTGTTAGATTGGTAAACACTGCAACCTTAAAGTCTGTATAATCAACGCGACTCTGAGCGAGCGCATGAGAAGACACCTCGGTTGCAACATAACCGCAGCCCTCTGCAAGCATCTGTTTTAAGATTGACTGGAACTCCGGGGCCTGGGGAGTTGTATACGGCGCATCAAAATGTCTGTCTTTTATCAGATAATTTATTGTGCCGATCAATCCCACTGACTTGCCCCAGGTCTCAAGTATGGATTTCAATATATACGTTGTTGTTGTTTTGCCGTTCGTCCCCGTAATACCTATTACAGTAAGACTCTCTGACGGCCTTTCGTAAAAATTATTTGATATATACGCCAGAGCCTTTCTGCTGTCATGGACCCTGATAAAAACAGGCTCAGAATCCGGCCCGGCAGATTCTTTGTCATTGAGAGCATGGTCATAAATTACAGCCGCAGCTCCGTGACTTACAGCATCTTTTATAAACCTATGGCCGTCCGCCTTATCTCCGCCGATTGCCACAAATATATTCCCTTTCTCAACCTTTCTCGAATCATAGGAGATACCCGTTATCTCAGCATCAGGATTTCCCTTCATATCATCCAATTCCATGTCCTTTATAAGCACTCTCAACCTCATCCCTGACTGTTATTTGCGCCTGTCCACTACCAGGATATTCTTCTTAAACATATCTTCCCTTGGAACCTGCAGGTACGACAGCGATTGCCTAGCTATTTCTTTAAACACAGGCGCAGCCACTATGCCGCCAAGTATCTCGCCCTTCGGCTCATATACCACAACGATAAGGGCCAGCATAGGATTATCAGCAGGTACAAATCCTACAAACGAGCTGACATATTTTTCCTTGGAGTATTTTTTTGTTTTTGGATCGATTATCTGGGCTGTCCCTGTTTTACCGGCCACATGATTGCCGTCGACTGACGCTCCCTTGCCGGTCCCGCCTTCTTCAGCAACAGTCTTTAATATGTCCCTGAATTTATCAGCAGTCTTTTTTGAGATTACCCTCTCATTTTTATCAGGGCTGAATTTATAGATAAAGGTTCCGTCAGATGACCTTATCTCAGAAACCACATGAGGGGTAACAAGCAAACCGCCATTCGCTATGGCGGAATATGCTCTTAATACCTGCAATGGCGTAACTGCGACTTCATGTCCTATTGATACAGTAGCTATAGAAACCCCTGACCACTGTTCAGTAGGTCTTATCCATCCTGACACTTCACCGGGAAGGTCTATGCCTGTTTTATTCCCGAAACCAAAAAGTTTTGTATATTCATAAATTTTTTCCCTGCCGAGTTTCATGCCTAATTGAATAGTCCCGACATTTGACGACTTTTGTATCACTTCTTCAAATGTAAGAACTTTATGTTTTTTTATGTCTCTTATAGTCTTGCCGCCTACTGTTATGTCGCCTTTACTGCAATCAAATTTTGTGTCAGGCCTTACAATGCCTTCTTCGAGCGCTGCAGCGCCCACAACTAATTTAAAGGTTGAACCCGGCTCGTAACAGTCAGTTATTGCCCTGTTTCTTTTTTCAAAGTCCCTGGCAAAGGAAATCTGGTTTGCATTATAGGTAGGCCTGTTCGCAAGCGCTAAAATCTCGCCTGTAAACGGATTCATCATGATCGCGGTTGCAGCTGATGCGTTCCAGAGTTCAACAGAATTTTCAAGCTCTTTTTCCAGTATGTACTGAAGCCCCTCATCAATTGTAAGGATTATATTATTGCCCTTTGATTCCATATCGATGCCCGTAGAAAGTATCCTGCCCTTGGCATCCCGTGTAACTAAAATCTTTCCTCCCTCAGTCTTTAAAAATCTGTCATATTGAAGTTCTATTCCCTCAAGGGCCTGGTTGTCTATTCCGACAGAGCCTATAATATGTGATGCAAGTTTGCCCTTAGGGTAATATCTCTTTGCGTCCGGCATAAATCCCAGACCTTTTATGTTCATGTCCTTTATCTTTCTTGCCTGTTCAGGCTCCAGCTTTCTTTCGACCCAGACAAATCTTCCCTCAGAAGAAAACTTGGAGAGTATCAGGTCAGACCTTTTGCCGACAACCTTTGCCAGCCTATCTGCTGATGTTTTGGGAGCTTCCATCATATCAGGGTCGCAGTACAATGACTCGACCTCAAGATTGACTCCTAATTCTCTTCCTTTTCTGTCAAAAATCAGTCCGCGCCTTACCTGTATATCTTCTTTTTTTAACTGCTGTGTCTTTGCCCTCTGTGACAGCCTCTCATGGTCGAGGACCATCAAATCTATCAGACGAAAAAATACCGCAACAAAACCAAAGATTATTGCTGTACTAAGAATTATTGCCCTTTTTCTCATTTAATAATTTTTCTCCACGTTAAGGTTCTGACTGATATCTTCCCTCCAGCGACGCCCTGTACGGCATTGTGTTTCCCTTTTTTACATAAACGACCTTAACTCTGTCAGGAAAAACAAGTCCAAGTTTTTCGCCGGTCTTATGCTCTACATTCTGGATGGATAAGATGCTCGCCTTTTCTGCCATGAGAGCCTTCCTCTCTTTCAATATCTCCATCCTTTGCTCGTCAAGCGCAGCAATGCTGTACTCCATCGCCCTGATACTGGACCTGAGCCAAACCAAAGAGAAAATGCCAAAAAGAAAAATAGCCGCAATCAAAGGAATATAAACAAAAGATAAAATTCCCCTATGCTGATGTACGCTTGTCATATCTTTTCTGCTCCTCTCAGTTTTGCGCTCCTGGCAGAAGGGTTTGACCTTACCTCATCTGCCGAAGGAGTCAGCGGTTTCTTTGTTATAATCTTAAAAACTCCCTCTTTATTCCTTTCCTTAATAAAGGTCTTCACGATCCTGTCTTCCAGCGAATGATAAGAAATCACACAAAGCTTCCCGCCGCTTTTCAGAATTCCGGCTGATTCCTCGAGGCCTCTCCTGAGCTCGTTCATCTCGTCATTCACAGCTATCCTTAAGGCCTGGAAGGTCTTTGTTGCAGGATGATGTTTTCCCCGCCTTCCGTATACACGCCAAACAATGTCTGCAAGTTCAGCACATGTGTTTATCTCTTTTTTCTCTCTGTAATAAATAATCGCCTTTGCTATCTTCCGTGATAATCTTTCCTCTCCGTATTCTCTTAAAATATTTTCTATCTCTTTTTCAGGATATTTATTAACTATGTCTCTTGCCGTTAACCTCTGCGCTTTATCCATTCTCATATCCAGCATTTCTTCCGAAAGGAAACTGAAACCTCTTTCAGGAGTTTTAAGATGAAGCATTGAAGTGCCGAGGTCAAACAATATGCCATTCACCCCGGAAATCCCGGTTTCAGCAACAAGGCGTGAGAGCTCTGAGAATCTGCCGTTTTTGTATGTTACCCTTTTGTCTGACAGACGCTGCATTGCAAGATTCACTGCTGCCTCATCCCGGTCAATACCAATGAGGCTTCCGTTTCCAATGTGTTTGAGAATCTCTTCTGCATGTCCGCCAAGCCCGATTGTTGCATCAACATATATCCCCCCATCCATCGGCTTAAGCACTTCAATCACCTCCCTCAACATAACCGGGAGATGAACCACACTCACAGCAACCTGCCTTTAAAGGCCATAGTTAACAAGCTTCTCTTCTATTGCCTTCTTGTCTATCTTTGAAGGATCAAACATCGAATCCCATTCTTTCCTGTCCCAGAGCTCTATCTTGTCTATCTGTCCGACAATAACCACCTCTCCGTTTATCCCCGAGTCTTCCCTTTGCGCTGCAGGAATCAGCACCCTTCCCTGCTTATCTATCTCAGTCTCAACAGCAGAGGCAATCACCTTTCTCATGAAAAACTTGACCGCATCATCCATCTTGGGCATCATCCTTACTTTTTCCTCAAGCCTGGTCCATTCCTCAAACGGATATATATGAAGGCATTTATCAAAAGCAGCATTGACAACATAAATTTTTGGGCTATAATTAGCTGAGATGATTTCTCTGAAAGGAGCAGGTATGATTATCCGACCCTTTGGGTCTACCGAATAGTAATATTTACCTGAGAATGCGGGCACTCTTATCCTCCACTTTCTACCACTTTCTACCACCAATCATATAGATAGAGTATGGGGCTTGTCAAGGAAAAAAGTAATAAAATTGAGCGGTTATCTATATTTTGTGTCCGCCAACGTATGAGCCACTACCTGTAGATATAAAGGGCCATAACCAGCCCCAAAATTAAAAATATTTAATCGAAATGACAAAGGATAATGCCTCAAAAAACATAGTATTTATCGGTGACTCCCTAACCGAATGGTTTGACTGGCAGACAAGGTTTCAGGAGCACAATATAAAGAATCTCGGCATTGCAGGGGAGCCTGTCGAGGGCCTTCTAAGCCGTCTCGACCATATCAGAAAATCGATTGGAAATCCTGATTACATATTCATAATGACAGGAATAAACAATATCGCAATGGAAGACTACAACATACTCACCAGGCAAAAAGAAATATTGGAAAAATTATCTGTGTGGTTCAAAGACAGCGCAATCGTTATACAGAGCATACTTCCGGTAATGCTTTCATGGGTTAATAATAAGACGATTGAAGATATAAATTCTGCCCTTCAGGTAATTGCAAAAGGATTTAACGCGCGGTATTTAGATATTTACAGTTTTTTTGCAGATAAAAATGGCGAGCCCAAAGGCGAATACCTTCTTGATGACGGCGTTCACTTAAGCAATGAAGGATACAAGGCCTGGGCAGATGTGATAGAAGATTTCTTAAGCCAAAAAAGCGGCAATACCCAAAAATAATAAAACAGGCATCATATGTTTTCCTGGCTTATATAATACTTCTTCGCTTAAAAATCATATTTGTAAACCTGCTATAATAATTTCAGATAAATGTCCTTCGAACAGCTCATAAAAGATCTCAAAACCGGCAGCGCATTAAAAAAATCACAAGCAGCTGCTGACCTTGGAAAACTGGGCGACAAAAAAGCTTCGGATGCGCTTATTCAGGCGCTTGATGACCCAAACATGAGCGTCAGAAGCAATGCCGCGTTCAGCCTTGGAGAACTCGGAATTAAAAAAGCCGTGCCCTATCTGGTAAAAATTCTTAGCGACCCTGATGAGCGTGCAAGAAAAAGCGCGGCAAAGGCATTGGGAATGCTGGGGACTGCAGAGGCTGTCCTTCCGCTTTCTTCTGCCCTCAATGACTCTTCTTTCAGGGTACGGAAAAGCGCAGCACGAAGCCTCGGTCAGATAGGAGGAACAGAAGCGCTTAAAGCGCTTGAGAAGGCGGCAGCAGACCCTGATATAATCGTCAGCGATACAGCAAAAGAAGCAATCGAAAAAATCAAAAGCAGGTAATTCCCAATGCTTGATTTAGAAATAATTCCATGAGCATATTCCCGGTAAGCGAAGCAAAAGAAAAAGACTTAAAGGAAAAGATGGCTGCTTTGAATATCAACGAGCAGGATTTACAGGAGACCTTTATCCGTTCGGGCGGAAAAGGCGGCCAGCATGTAAACAAGGTCTCAACATGCGTGCATTTAAAGCATATCCCGACAGGAGTTGAGGTAAAATGCCAGCAGGAACGCTCTCAGGCATTGAACAGATATCGCGCCAGAGTGATTCTTGTCGATAAAATTGAACAGCTTATCAGGGGAAAGGAAAGCAGAGAACAGCAACGGATTGAGAAAATAAGGCGGCAGAAAAG